>JBOGLB010000259.1:0-6305 GCA_050745965.1 Terriglobales bacterium
AGGCTCTTGACCAGTAACATTTTCGGACGCGGGTTCAACTCCCGCCGCCTCCACCAAATAAATCGGCTTTCAGTCAAATCACATCTCTATTTCATGTACTCCGACTCGTTCTTCTGGTCCTCGGGGATATTGGGGAATGGCGGAAACGATTGCGAAAATCCGTTGAACATACTGGTGGTTGCCTCGGAGCGCAGCGTGCCGTCATGAACGGCGATCTTGTGCGTCCTAGCCTTCGAATATCCTTCCCAGAGCGAAACTCCGGAATAAGCGCCGTCCTTGCGCAGGATGTAATAGGTCATGTCTATAAAACGCAGCTTATTCATGTCTCCGTTGTAATTGCGCACAACGCGCTTGAGAGCATTCATGCCCGCATAGCGCGGGGACATTCAGCGGCGCATGTTTTCAATAATCGTGTGAGCGCCGGCGACTTTGATATTTTCTTCGCCGCTGCCGGTGGCGCCGGCTGAGCCTACATCCTGATCGGTAAAACAACCGGCACCGATTATCGGCGAATCGCCGCAGCGTCCGGGAAGCTTAAAGGCAAGGCCGCTGGTTGTGGTGCAACCGGAAACTTCTCCTTTTTCGTTCAGAGCAGAGCAATGGATAGTACCGCTCGGAGGAAATAAAACTTTGCGCACGGCATCTGACCGAAGTTCGGCAGGGATGCCAAGTTCTGCCGCTCGCGCTTGAAGACTCGTGATTCGATCTTGCCAAAGCTGTGACTGAGGTTTGTCGCTCGAATCTGGTGGCTGCCAGTGCTGATCGGAGATCCCAGGTCCCCACCAGTCATTGGTCGAGTGAAATTCCTTCCACAACAACCAGATCTTGCGCGAGTGCTCAGTCAGCAGATTCTCGCGAGGAAATCCCATGGCCACGGCGAACCGCTCGGCGCCTTCTGCCACCAGCATGACGTGGCCGGTGTGCAGCATCACTGCCTTGGAAACGAGCGATACGTTCCTAATATTGCGTACTCCGCCGACTGAGCCGCCGCGACGCGTGGGACCGTGCATGCAACACGCGTCCAGCTCGACGACGCCTTCCTCATTGGGAAGACCACCAAGGCCAACGCTGTCGTCCTTAGGATCATCTTCAGGGCCCTGCACAACTTTTAGCACGGCATCGAGCGTATCGCCGCCACTCCTGAGGAAGGCGAATGCATCCTCTAGATACGCATAACCGTTATTCGCGCAGACAATTATCGGACGCTTCGGCGCAGCCGTCGAAGCAGCATTGTCATTCTCTTGCTTCGCTTGAGCTCGAACTCCGACGGCAAACGATCCGAGGAGGGAGGTTTTAACAAACTCCCGTCGCGAGAATGTCATAGAATTTCTCCAAACGGGCGCTCCACATCTGCCACCAACAGGCGGATATGAGACACCCTCTGAAAATTGCCGATAATCAGTGCCTATAGATAATGCCGTTCTTCATGACAAAGCTAACTTGCTGCACGACTCCGATATTATCCAGCGGATTGCCGGGCACAGCGATAATATCCGCAAAATAGCCGGGTTTCAGCGCTCCAATCTCACCTTGCCATTTCAGCAGCCGCGCACCATTCAAGAGATCCGCTTGCAAAGCAGCGACTGGTGTCATTCCATATCGAGCCATCAAGACCAGTTCGCGGGCTTGCGTACCATGGGGAAATGGGCCAACATCCGAGCCAACCACCATCGGTACCCCGGCGGCAAGCTGCTTGCGAAATTGTTGTGCATGAAAGTCGAGCAATTGACGTTCGTAGGCCGCGACTTCAGGCGAATCTGCGTGATTGGCGAAGTATTCTGAAATCGTAAACGTGGGCACCGCAAAAATTTGCTTTTCATGCATCATCCGCATCGTCACGTCACTGAGTTCGTATGCATGCTCAATAGACGCTACTCCTGCCTGCGCGGCATAAGAAGCGCCGGGTTCTCCGGTGCAATGTACTGCAACATAGGTTCCTACGCGGGCCGTCTCTTTAACCGCGGTCTCCAGCTCAGCCTCGGTGTATTGGTAAGGGGTTACAAATTTCCCGCCCCGTAACTCGTCATGTCCCGTCTGGTAAATCTTGATGAAGTCGGCTCCCTCTTTTAACTGCTCGCGGATAACCGACACCAATTCCTGTGAATTATTCGCGTAAGTTGCATTGGGAAAGATATGCAAGTCGGGATTGAATCCCATGGCATCTTCGTGGCCGCCGAGAATGCTGATTGCATTGCCGCTGATCCGCAGTCTGGGACCGGGGATTAACCCCTTGTTGATTGCATTGCGGACGGCGGTATCGGCAGATCCTGCTCCTTCTGTGCCCAGGTCGCGTTCCGCGGTAAAGCCCGCCATCAGGTCATCACGAGCCGCGAGGGTGGCCGCTATCGTTCTCTGCGGCACAGATTCTTCGAGCGTCTGCAAATCTTCCGCGCCGGGATGCAAGAAAAGATGAACATGGACGTCGATCAAGCCTGGCATTAATGTTCTGTCGCCTAAGTCGATGACTTCCGCTCCGGCTGGTCGTTTCACGGACGCTCCGGCTTCAACAATTCGCTCGCCCTGTATCAGTACTTCGCCAGGCATTATTATTTGTCCAGTTTCGATTTCGAGCATTCGCGCGGCATGCAGAACGATGGGATGGGGCGGCGGGACTGATTGCGCACAACAATGCGGAACGACTGTAAACAAGATCGAAAGAAAGAACGCTGAAGCCGTTCGCGCCATATTTCCAGTTGATCGTACCACCATGTGCGAGCTGGCGGCGGCGCTCTTTGACGCTTGAGTTCGGGGCGCGCTATATCCAGCAAGTGGTCTGGAGGCAACCTTGCTTCCATACTCCCACTTCGCCGAACTTACGTCTTTGTCAACAGATGCACCAGCCCGCTGAAATCCCGGCACAGATTGAAGCGTCCTTATCGGACTCGGTTGGTCATTTGCAGACAGTGAAGCAGCGACACGCAGCAGATCCGGATGTAGTGAGTCGAAGAAGGCGCATCCTGAGCCTTAGACAGGAAGCTTTCCTACGACGGATAAATCAAGAAGAATGGGGAGCGTCCTGTCGGCATTTGAGCCGGGCCGCATTCGGGCCCGCGCCCTTCCAGGACGGAAGTCAAAATCCCCACCCTTGCCGCGAAAAACGAGTTGAAATCGAACACGCATCACAAAACGCGGCAAGGATGGGGCACCCGCGAGCAGCTATTCGGAAGGCGCGACTATCTAATGAATCACCAACCGATGCGTTTAATTCCCGGGACCAGATCGAAATGGCGATCGCGGCTCAGCAAGGGCAGAGAATGCTGACGGCAAAGGGCCGCAATCCAGATGTCATTGGTTGGAATCGGCGTGCCCTTCCGCTTTAATTCGAGGGTGATCTCGGCGTAATGTCGCGTGGTCGGCTCATTGGCGTCCAACACCAGGCAGTCACGGAGCAGGCCGTTCAACCACTCCGCGTAGCTGGCGCGGTGCCGGGACTGTGCGATGCCGTAGCGGTACTCCCCAAGCGCGATTACAGGAATCGCTATCTGATCGGCGCGAGCCAGAAGGGTGATGATTGACGGATCATCGTCTGCGGCGGCTGACAAGGCATTGGTATCGAGAATCATTTCTTAGCAGGCTGTTGTAAAGAGTCATTGGCCCGCCAAGATCGCGACCTCGGCGGCTGAAGCCAAACTCATAGCAGAGCTCTTATCGCAGCGGTGAACCGCTGCGCCACCCAAAAGCGAGAGCAAGACCTAGTTTTTCGGCAGGTGTCAGAAATCATTGCCAGAGTTCCCGATCAATCTGCTCGAAGGCTTCCTCCACTCGTTTTTCAACCCGCTTTCTCTCTTTATGGAGATGTTTGAGTTTCCCCAGATGTTTCATCCAGGGCTTTTCCTGAGATGTGGTTTTCAATTTCTCCTGCACAGCCTCCGTGACGAGCTGGCGCAGAGGAATGCCTCTTTCAGCGGCAACCGACTTTGCGCGGCGGAACAAGAAATCGGGGATTTCGAGGGTGGTCTTCACCAACCCATATTACCATATTTATGGGAAACTCTCGGGAATGTCGTAATGGTTTCCGAAGGGCCGCGAGAGGCTTTCCGGTGGCGCAATTTCGATGCCCGCCGTAGCTGAGTCTCTGCCGCATCAACGGCAATGAATGAAGCCGGAAGCTTCTAATCTGCGGCTTTGAATTCCTTGGATTGCGAGAGGGGTGCTCTGGTCATTTCGCCGTTGACCATTCGCCAGATTTGCAGGGGATTGGCGTCTTTCAATTCGTCCGGTAAAGCGGCGTCGGGGAATCCTTGATAGCAGAGTGGACGCGAAAAGCGGAAGATGGCTTGGCTTCCGACTGACGTCGAGCGTCCATCGGAGGTTGAGGGATATGGTCCGCCGTGCACCATCGCGTGGCAGACTTCCACTCCAGTGGGAAAACCGTTGAACACCAGACGGCCTACTTTGCGCTCCAAGATTGCAATCAAATCACTGAATGTTCGCAAATCCTGTTCCGTGCCGTGGATGGTCGCCGTCAGGTGCCCTTCCATATTGCGGGCGGCCAGCAACAATTCTTCGCGATTAGAATGACGCACCAGTAGTGTTGCCGGACCAAATATCTCCGCGGCTAAGTCCGGGTCTTTTAGAAACGATTGCGCGTCTGTCTCGAATAGCGCGGCACCTGCGCCGAAGTCCCTGCCCGCACTGGCTAACTCGACTTCAGCAACAAGTTTTGCATTTCCTTTATTTCTGCGGTTCTTAAGTCCGCTGTCATACGACTTCCGAATCACGTCGGTCAGCAAGTGGAAAGGCGCGGACTCCCGGACGGACTGCTGCAATTTGCCGATGAATTTGGAAGCATCCGCGGAATCTGGCAGAAAAACCATTCCCGGCTTGGTGCAGAATTGTCCCGCGCCCAAAGTGAATGACACATACAGTCCGGCGGCAATGCTGTCTGTCTTTTCCTGCAATGCACCGGGCAAGATAAATACCGGGTTGGTGCTGCTCATCTCAGCATAAAATGGAATCGGCTCGGGACGGGCAGCAGCCACATTCATCAGAATTCTTCCCGCAGTTCGGGAACCGGTAAATCCACCGGCTTTCACCAAAGGATGTTTCATCAATGCAGTCCCAATCAGGCTGCCCCCTCCAAACAGCAGCGAGAACACTCCTTCGGGGAGATTGCTTTCACGAACCGCATTTTGTAACGCTCGCCCGACAATTTCGCTCGTCCCGGGATGCGCCGAATGCCCTTTGACGATCACCGGATTGCCCCCGGCGAGAGCGGAAGCTGTGTCTCCGCCCGCGACCGAAAATGCCAGTGGGAAATTACTTGCTCCGAAGACAACGACCGGACCTAACGGACGTAGCATGGAACGAACATCCGGCTTCGGCGTGGGCTTGCGATCTGGATCCGCGCGGTCAATCCGCGCCCCAACCCATGATCCCTCTTCAACGACGGACGCAAATAGACGAAGTTGGCCGCAAGTGCGTGCCGTTTCAGATTGCAAACGGCCCTTGGGCAGGGCCGTTTCCAGTTCCGCGCGTTCGACTATTTCCGGCTCCGCGGATTCTATGTTGGCAGCAATCTTGCGCAAGAATGCGGCTTTGTCGCGACCCGAGGTTCGTCCATAAATCTCAAAAGCTTCGCGTGCAAGGCGCGCCGCCGCATCCACCTCTTCGATTGTCGCGGAATGGAAAGCCGGGTCAATGCGCTCTCCTGTTTTCGGATTCGCGGCATAGAAAAGGTCGTTCGAATTCGCACCCTCCTTGAATCCGATGATTGATTTCCCAGATAATTTCACTGCTCTACCTCAAGACGCGCTGACGCAGAGACTCCATTACTCATGACGGTTTTCGGCCTCTCCACTAACGCCTGACGAATGATTTTCCTGATCCGCGCCAATTCATCGCCAATGAGTTCAAGCCTGGGCGGCCGCACTCGCGGATTACCCATTCCGACTTCCGCCTGCACCAGCTTTATTAATTGTACGAAATTCGGCGTCGTATCCATTCGGAGCAGGGGAAGGAACCACCGATACAATTCAAAAGCTTTTTCCTGCTCGCCCGCAATTGCCAAATTGAAGAGTTCCACCGACTCGCGGGGCAGCGCGTTAGCCAAGCCCGCAATCCATCCTGTAGCGCCAACTCCAGCCGCTTCCATGATTGCATCGTCAACACCGACGAAGACTTCTAATCGGTCACCCACTAGGGCGCGAATAGCGGCTATGCGCCTGGCGTCCGCGCTGGATTCTTTGACAGCCGCAAAATTTTCGTACCCCGCGGCCAGTTCCTGAATTTGCTCTGGAAGGAAATCGGTTCCGTAAGCTAACGGATTGTTATAGAGCATGCACGAGAGAGGAGTGGCTTCAAAG
>JBOGLB010000260.1:0-4347 GCA_050745965.1 Terriglobales bacterium
GCTTAGTGTCAATGAGCATGGTCCCCTGAAGGCCCGTCAGAATTTGCTCAACATGAGAAGGCGGAGAGTATTGCGGGTTCGGACGAAACTCTAGCCGGACTAACGGGTCTCCAGGCGCGCCAAGGCCTTCTTCGCCGGTAACCGTTCCATCCTCTTCGTAGAAGAAAGCTTGCGGAAATGCACTCATAATTCGTTTGGTACGGTCGGCATCTTCCTTCTCGCGCTTGCACTTCTTTTGGAAATCGTCGGGATCTTGAATCAAATGTTGCAAGCGCTTATCCTCGGCCTGCCGCTGCTCCGCCGTCAGGGGATGTCCGTTAGTCGCAATCAATAAACCTGCCATTGCGTCGCGAGTCTCGACCAGTAGTTTCGTCTTTGAGCCATCCGACCCCTGACTGACCTCGCGAAACATGAAACTGGGTCCGTTGCTACTGCTGTTGATCTCATTGTGCACCGCTTCGCGCACCAGTTCGACAGGCTTAGTATTCGAGCTCTGCGCGAAGGAGATATGAACGCACAGGAATAACGAAGCCAACATCGCGCCAAGCCTGCACCCGGATTGCGACGCGCTACTTTTCATATCGTCACGCCAGCATTAGACGAGAGATTCAAGACTCTCTGTTGCATTTGGGGCTAATATACACGGGTATTTAGCGCAGCCAATCTTCTAATTCCGTGCCACGATCCGTTTTCTCGTCCCTATATTTGACGATTACGGGCGCATACAAAGAGAGGTCCCATTCTGCCGCATGACCCTTCTTCACGGCCCGCGACCCAGGCACAATCACTGCATTTTCAGGAACTTCCAATGCTTTCTCGCTCGTCGCCCGATATATTTCACCGCGCACAATATCATAAATAGGAGTCGAACGGGTGAGGATTGTTCCAGCGCCAAGCACGGCCCTGGCGCGAACTAGCGTGCCCTCATACACTCCGCAATTTCCGCCTACGAGAACATCGTCCTCGATGACCACTGGAACAGCACTGATCGGCTCCAGAACGCCGCCTATCTGTGCGGCTGCACTCAGGTGAACCCGCTTTCCGATCTGCGCGCATGACCCCACAAGAGCGTGGGAATCTACCATGGTGCCTTCGTCCACATATGCTCCTACGTTGATAAACATTGGCGGCATGCAAATTACGGTAGGCGCGACATAGGCCCCTAATCGCACTGAAGAGCCGCCCGGAACAACGCGCACCCGATCTCTTACCGTAAACCGCCGCGCCGGAAACGTATCTTTATCCACGAACGAGAGGCTTACGTCTTCACCCATCTTGCTGAGCTCACCGAGGCGGAATCCCAGCAGAATTCCCTGCTTCACCCAGACGTTTACTTTCCATTGACCGTCAACCTTCTCGGCGGCGCGAATCCTGCCTTCGGTGAGCGCGTCGCGGAAATCCATAAAAATTTGCCGGGCATCGGACTCGCGTTCCACCTCGGGAAGGGACGCGAGATGTTCAATGGACGATTGAAGTGACTGCATGGGATGGAAGTATAAAGGAAATCTGGGGACGGAAAGTTTGGGTCGAGTGCTGGGGCCAGGCTATCAGACGTCAGTTCTCAGTTCTTAGCGGAGATATGTCTGATAACGGGAAGTCGTCAGCCAGGCAGGATGACCGCGGACCGATCACAACTCAAATACACTTGCACTCGCTGCGAATGAGCACGGAGGGCATGACACGCGAGGCCTCGCGGGCTTCATCGAGCGTATGGAAGGGACCGTGCCAACGCGAGTGATCGGAAGCTTGTCCGGGAGCGTGTCCATTTGGATTGCACTGGTTGCAGCTCGAGCGGTGGAGGACAGCCTTGTGCGGTCCCGCGATCCAGTTCTCATAAACGTAAAAGTTCGAAGCTTCAGCGGCCTCAGGCGCTTTCTTGGGAAGCAGACCCAGTTCGGCGGCAACTTTCTGTAATTTTGCGCGAGTCTCCCGGCGCATTGGCACAATCGGCAGGCGGTACACTTCTTCGATCTTTCCCATCATGGCCAGCACCGCTTTAACGGGCGATGGATTGGATTCGATGAAGTTGGCGCGCATCAGAGGGAAATATTTTCGATGAACCCGCCGGGCAGCATCCCAGTCGTTGTTTAGCGCCGATCGAACTATCTGCGCCATTTCCCGCGGGATTTCATTGGAAGCCACGGAAATGATTCCTACGCCTCCAAGAGAAATCACGGGCAGCGTAACGGCGTCGTCGCCAGAGAAAACCAGAAAATCGTCCGGCACCAGATTGCATATCTCGCCGACTTGAGTCAAATCGCCACTAGCTTCTTTCACGCCCACAATGTTGGGCAATTCAGCCAGCCGGGCCAAAGTCGTGGGCTCGATATTCGCGCCGGTTCTGCTGGGAACGTTGTAAAGAATGATTGGCTTATCAACAGCCTCGGCGATTGCGTGAAAGTGCTGATACTGGCCTTCCTGCGTAGGCTTGTTGTAATACGGGGACGCCGTGAGGATCGCATTCACTCCGGGCTTCGCCGCTACTTCTTTTGCTTTCGAAACCGCATCCTGGGTCGAGTTCGAGCTCGCGCCCGCCACGATAGGCACCCGACCTGCTGCTGTTTCGATGGTCACGTCTATGACCCGCGCCCATTCATCATGGGAGAGCGTTGGAGTTTCCCCGGTGGTTCCACAAGGGACCAGAAAATCAATTCCTGATTCCACCTGCCACGAGACCAGATTCCGCAGCGCAACCTCGTCAAGCGAGCCGTCTTGATGAAACGGAGTGACGAGGGCCGTCCCGCATCCATGTAGTTGCATGGTATTAAGATACCGCGAAGCGAGGGGCCTGCGAAACGCCAAGAAGGCTGGCCACGAAAATTTTACAATTTGCTCTCGGAATACCAGTGCTGTCGAGTCAATGGCAAATGGTTGCACCCTCTCTCATTTTTAACCAGCAGGGTTTGGTACAAATCGAGTAGGCCTTTTTGGAAGTAGTATGCTGAGCCCGCCAGATACAAACGCCACATGCGATACTTGATTTCACCCGCAATGGCTTGAGCCTGCACGGCATGCGCCTCCAGGCGGCGAAGCCAGCGCTTCGTAGTAAGACAGTAATGCTCTCGCAGATTCTCGACATCCCGGACTTCGAACCCGCCTTGCTCTGCATAGGTCAACATGTTGCCAATGCTCACAAGTTCGCTGTCCGGAAAAATGTAAGCGTCGGTAAAGGCCGGTTCGATGTCCGGGGGCCGGTTTCCGGCTCTACCAATCCCCACATTCAGGAAAACTCCACTCGCCCGCAACATTCGAAATGCCTGCTGAAAATATTCCGGCAGCTTCGACTCCCCCACGTGCTCCACCATTCCCACACTCACTATTTTGTCGTAGCTATCCGCTGCGTTCAGGTCCCGATAGTCAATCAATCGAACTTCGCATTGATTCGACAGCCCAAGTTCGCGAATGCGGCGATCAGCGAATTCGAACTGCTGCTGGCTCAGAGTAATCCCGGTTGCATGAACCCTGAATTCGCGAGCCGCGTGCATTATCAATCCACCCCAACCGCAACCTATATCCAAAAGCCGTTCACCTGGCTTTAGCCGTAGTTTGCGGCAAGTGTAGTCAAACTTTTGCCGCTGAGCGGTATCAATATCATCACTGGAAGTCTGAAAATAAGCGCACGAGTAAGCCATGTTTTGGTCAAGCCATAACGAATAGAAATCGTTGGAAACGTCGTAGTGGTAGCGGATGGCCTGCCGATCACGTGTCTTCGAATGAACTCTTCCAGATATGTGAACGGCAATCTGATCTCCGTCAAAGTGTCTTGAAGGCAATCCCAATGCCATGGCCGTTAAATGCAATTTCTCCACCGTGGTCCATTGTTTGTGAATAAGATAATCAGCCAGTGGAAAAATTCCTTCTATATCGCCCTCGATATCAAAGCCCCCATTCACGTAGGCTCTAGCGAGGGCCACCTGACGATTAGAGGAAGAGATCGCGGCTTTGAGTACAGAGGGATGGTTAATTTTCCAGGTAAAACGTTGGAATTGATTTTTTTCCGGCGCCCAGCGCGTGCCGTCCCATAGTTCAATAGCAAAATCGCGCAGATGAAAATTGCCCAGCAGAAGCTCCAACAATTTTAAAGTCCTGCTCGCAAGTGCGTCCTCTACGATCCAGGCTCTTTCTGCCATTTCTAGCCTCACATTAAGGCGCTTAACGTGTGAGTTTAAACCCTAAATATAACCAGCCGTTGGATTCATTTGCAATGCGTGGGGTTTCCCGCGATGGGAGTTCAACACAGGGGACGGGGCGGGAATTATGTATCACAGTTGCAATAATGCGAGGCGCGCTACTAACAAACATTCTATTTGACGGCCCTGCGGCGGCCTAACCTTCGTGATCTTGAAG
>JBOGLB010000261.1:0-3400 GCA_050745965.1 Terriglobales bacterium
GGCTGATATTCGGAAATTGAATTCTCCACTTCATTGGCGACGTAGATTTTCGTACCGTCCGGGGTGAGGACGGCATAAACGGGTCCAACGCCAGTTTTAACCTCACCCAATGCGGTGTCGCCCGAAACATCAATCTGGATGCTGCTGCCGGGATTTTGCGGTCCGTTGCTGCTGATGACGAAGACAGCCTTGCTGAAAGCCGAATTGGGAGAACTGGGAACAATTGGAGTGGCGACCGGGCGATACACATCCCCGCATGCCGCGCAAATCAGGAGCAACAGCAGCGCGCTTGCAGAACGCGCGGTCTTCGGCAAATTCATTGACACTCCGGCATGAAACTCATTCTCGTCCCCGATAATTCGTTCTTGTGAAGAGCTTCTTATTCTAAATGTGAGGGGGCGGAAGCGCCAGTGATGGGACGGGGTTCGGTCGGTTCCACATGAGAGATTATGTTTTCGATAGTCCCCGAGATCCCAAAACACGAAGGCCCCGATGGTCAGTCGGGGCAGCCAAATATCGGCACTTGACGCTGCTTGCTACCTCTTATGATAGCGCGACGCCTAAAGGTGTCAAGAACAAAGGAAAGTCGTGTAGATGCTCCAAGATAATGTCACCCCATAACTGCAACGAGATTCTGTCACCCTCTGAGGATGGTGATCATGAGTCAGAAAGAGTTACCTAAACGTTACGGGGGTGACATAATCTCAGAGCAGTTAATACGACATTTTCTCGTTGCTACAATACGACAGCGATGCGCAGAATTCTGCTTCTTCTAATTATGAGCGTCTCGCTGCCGGCGACGCAGACGGCTTCTACACCGGCCTCGGATAACAGAGCGCCTGCGACGTTCTATAAAGATGTGCTGCCCATCCTCCAGCAGCGTTGCCAAAGCTGTCATCGCGCTGGAGAGATTGCGCCGTTTTCATTGGTTACATATCAAGGGGCTCGCGCAAGGGCAACCCAGATTAAAGAGGTCACACGTCTGAAGACAATGCCGCCGTGGTTTGCGGATCCATGCTGCGGTCATTTCTCGGACGATCCCTCACTCTCTCAGCAGCAGATTGCGACCATTTCGTTGTGGGCAGATTCCCATGCTCCGACCGGCGACCCGCGAGACGCTCCGCCGTCTCCGAATTGGGTTCACGGATGGAACATTACCGCGCCGGATGTTGTCTTAAAAATGCCGAAGCCCGTTGCGATTCCCGCTCGCGGTGATGTGGAGTACACATACGAAATCGTGCCAACCGGTTTTGCGGCAGATCGCTGGGTGCAGATGTGTGAGGTGCGTCCTTCGAGCCGGGCGCATGTCCATCACGCGGTCATTTATATTCGTCCTCCAGAATCACAATGGCTGCGGAGTGCTCCGATTGGCGTGCCCTTTACTGCATCTACTTTCCCAGACCCGGAACTCATGCACGAAGCGCACGCTACCACCAGCGACATGCTGCTCGTTTACGCGCCGGGAAGCTCGCCGGATAATTGGGGCAATGGCATGGCAAAATTCATTCCCGCTCACTCCGATATCGTGTTTCAAATGCACTACACGACAAACGGCCACGCGACCCGCGACCAGACCAGCGTGGGATTGGTTTTTGCCAAACATAAGCCGAAACTCCGCGTGCTGACTCTGCAACTGGCTAACGAGAACGATACAATCCCGATTCCTGCGGGCGTGGACAATTATCGCGTTGAGGTACACGGAACGCTGCCCAATGACGCAACCCTGCTGAGCTTCTTCCCCCACATGCATCTTCGCGGCAAGCGTTTCGAATACAACCTCGTTCATCCCGACGCCGCTCCCGATAGGAAAATCGAGACGCTTCTCAAGGTGAACTACAATTTTTACTGGCAGATGAGCTACAAGTTGGCGCAACCGCTTTTTCTCAAGGCTGGAACCGAGCTTCAGGCGGTCGCGTGGTATGACAACTCATCCAAGAATCCACATAACCCCGATCCGGCTGCGGAAGTGACGTGGGGCGATCAGACTTATAACGAAATGATGGTTGGATTCTTCGACGTTGCTGTTCCCGCCGGGGTGGATAAGGCGCATTTCTTCATGCGCCAGTCCAAATGAGTTTTTGAGACCGGGAGAACTATCGGATCTCGATATTCCCCGATCCAGTTTCAACTTGCACCGAGACTCCACCGCCGTGAACTTTCCCGCGAAGTTCCTTTTTGCTGTTGGATACTTCCGTTGTAATCGGGAAGTTCACCGACACCGTACCTGAACTGGTATGAGCGTCGAGATCGAATGAGGCATTCGAGGGGAAGCGCATCTGAACACTTCCAGAGCCGGTTCGGATATTCCACGCTCCGGTTGGCTCTCCCTCGGCACGAATGGAGCCGCTTCCCGTATTGGCCGCCAGCGACCCGCGAACGCCGCGCAGGTCAAGGCTACCCGAGCCTGTGCTTGCACGAACGGAACCTGATCCGGTTTGCACTAAAGTCAGATCACCACTGCCGGTGCTTCCTTCAAAGCCGCCGGCAATATCGGTTGCATGAATTGATCCGCTTCCCGTCTTCGCGTGGACGTTGCCTGTTACGTTATCAATATCCATTCCGCCAGAGCCGTTCTCCGCTCGAACTGTGTTACCGATGGTCGAGACCCGTAAATGTCCGGAGCCGGACGAGGCATCGAGAGGGCCCTGAATACCTTCAATCTCTTGATTTCCCGATCCGGTTTGTGCGCGCAATTGAGTTTCGGCGGGCACAACTAACTCGTAGCTTATTGACACATTGTGTCGCAGGTCGGGGTCCTCAATATGACCGATTCGAATTTCATTTCCATTCTGCTGAATGGGTGGGTTGGATTCCAAACGTTTTACTTTTTCGTCCGCATTTCCTCCAAACCACTCCGTCACCCTGATTCTGCCACCGATGCGAACTTCGTTTGAACTTCCCGTTTTCACCTGAATGTTGCCGGAACCGGTGATCACATCAAGATTGACGTTTCCCGTAACTTTCAAAGTGCGATCAAAAGAACCCTCCGACGCTGCTCGCGCAGGCAGAGACCCGATCGTCAAAACGGAGCAAACTGATGCGACAAACAAAACAAGCCGAATTAAAATCCACGACCCCGAATCAACCCTGGAATTTCGCAATAATTTACCCTCGGTGACGTTGGTAAACAGACATTCCGGAAAATCTTGCGCACGCCTGCTTACTGGAGCACCACTTGATCGCCCTCTTTCAATCCACTGAGTACTTCGGTCTTCGCGCCGTTAGAGATGCCAATATTCACCGCGATCTTAGTTTTGCCATCCTTCGCTTTGGGCTGCGGAATTTCGACCGACGCTTTCTTGTCTTTATCGTAAATAATCGCACCCTCCGGGATTTGCAACACATTCTTGTGCTCTTCGAGAATGATCTCTGCGTTCGCGGTCATCTCCGCTTTTAACTC
>JBOGLB010000262.1:0-4382 GCA_050745965.1 Terriglobales bacterium
CGATTGCGCTCGATCGCAGCATTTGTGACGTTTCCCTGAAAAAGAATTCCTTCCGCCAAACTCGAATTGATCTCAATAGTGTTCGATAAAATCTTGAAATTGGCGTATCGTGCGCCTCCTCCAATCACGATGCCGTATTTCAGAGGGTGAATGATCTGATTGTTCTGAATGATGACGCCGTCATTCGCGTCGCTATCAATATTGAATCCGTATTGCGAATCAATTGCTGTGTTGTCATGGAACCACGCCGCTCCTAGTGCCCAGCCTCCGAAGGCGATTTGGTAGCCATTTACCGTGTTGTATCGAACTTCCGCTACTGCATTTCCAAGAGCAATTGCGGTGCAAAGACCGCCGCCCCAATTACTCATGGTCACGTGCTCGATCACATTGTTCTGAGAAGGGGGTTTGCGGAAATTTACCGAGACAATTGACACCGGAAAAGTTTCACTGACTTTTCCCTCCGAGTTAATGACGTTTATGCGGTGAATCCAGTTATTGCCCGCGTCCGATCTCAAGCTGATTGCAGCGAGATTAGCACCCGGAATTGCTTTGTAATTGTCGTCAATTGCGAGGTCGGATATTTCGACTCCAGAGGCGGAATCTGAAATAGTGCTGAAGACCGTCCCCGCGAGGGGAAACCCGTGCCGTGGAGTAGGGTAAATGTCGGCGAGCCGCAATGTCGTACCGACAACCCCACTGCCCGCTCCATGAATTTTCCAATTCTTGCCTACGGTGAATCCTGCCTCGTGACCACTCTGATGTCCAACCCCAATGATGTAATCGTATGCGCCCTCGGTCTCGAAAGTGCCCGCGCCGATGCAAACGATCAGATCGGTTTCTCCACGTTCGGATCTGTTTCGAAGAATGGAATCGAATTTTTGTTTCGTGCTTCCATCAAAGGGATTGGCCCTGGTTACAGAGCCCTTTAAACCATCCGCGCGGAAGGCAATAAAAATGGCCTTCGGGGAGTCACGGGCACAGTCACTAGTCACTTGTGCGTGGACGGATGTCCAAGCAATTAATGTCAGCAGAAGGGCAAGAACATATTCTATTTTTGCAGAGGGCATTTCGGATGCGGCTGCTACCGGTCGGGGATATTCAAAACTCTATCCTCGGCCTTGCAGGTCGCTCTTACTAATTTTCGAATCACGTAGTGAGGCCGGCCTTTTGTCTCCTCGTACACACGTCCCATGTACTCGCCGATTATCCCGAGACAGAATAGATTAATCCCGGAAAGGAAAGTGATCACAAAAATCAGTGCCGTGAAACCGCGCGGAGAACCATGCAGTAAGAACTTGTCGAAGAGAGAATAAACCGCAAATAGGGACGATAATATGACCGCCATCGCTCCTATAATGGACGCCGCCCGCAGCGGAACAATCGAAAATGCAAAAATCCCATCGGAGGCTAGTTTGAGTAGTTTGATTGGACTGTATTTCGTGCGGCCAACGCTTCGAGCTGCACGTTCAATCGGAACGCCCACTTGCCGAAAACCGACCCATGTTCGCAGACCTCTCAGATACCGGTGGTGCTCCGGCATTCCTCGAATCTCGTCCACAATTCGGCGGGACATTAGGGAAAAATCGCCAGCATCAAGCGGCAAGCGAATTGAAGATAGAGTAGCAATCAATCGGTAAAACAAATGGTAGCAAAGGCGCAGCCACCAGGATTCCTTACGACTAATCCTTTGAACGTAAACTACGTCGTAGCCTCGCTGATGCCAGTCAAGAAGAATGGGGATGGCTTCGGGAGGATCTTGCAAGTCACCATCCATCAAAACGGTGACGTCGCCAGATACATGATCGAGGGCGGCTCCCAATGCGATCTGATGCCCAAAATTTCTGGACAAGGCAACTACTACCAATCTGGGGTCTTCCTCGGCGGCCTTTTCCAAGAGTTCAACTGTCTGATCGGAACTGCCATCATCCACCAAAACAATCTCGTGCGGCCCGCCGTCGAGGCTATCTAGAACTGACCTGGTTCGACGTAAAAGCTCCGGTATGATCAATTCCTCGTTATATACGGGTATTGCGACCGAAACGCGTAGCGCGTGGCTCATTTCTTTGGCCGCCCTTTGAAGTAGACGAAACTCCAGAGCGTCATCCCCATCCCGGTCAGGGGAAATGGCTCGAAGAGAAACGGCTCGAAGGTCTGGGAGAAAATTGCCTCCCACTCTTTCACCGGACGGGTAAACTTGCCCCGATCCCAGCGCGCGAGCAGACGTGCGACGGAAGGGTCAGGGGGCATAACCAATTCCAGTATGTGCACATGCCCGTCGTCAGTCAGCAAGGAATTCAGATGCGTCAAAATTTTCAGGACCTGCGGAGTATCCACATGATGCAGAAAACTGTTTACCAGAATGAAATCGAATTTGTCCATCGGTTCGGCGCGGTATTCGCGAACATCGGCGGCAATGAAATCTCTGCCGCGGCGCCGTCGCGCGTGGCGGATATAACTTTCGTTTAGATCAAGGCCAAGGTAGTCGGATTGCACGAAGTGGTGGGTATTAGTTCCGGGCCCGCACCCTACATCTAAAACCCGCTTCACCCGTTTCAGGTCGTTATGTGCCAGCACGGGTGCGAACTTCTGCTCGGCAAATGGGGCCTGCCAAGCGCGATAAACGGCCGGATACTCGAGGACTGTTTCCACAATACTCATAGGAGGACGTTCCCAGTTGCCGAATGGGGGAGCTCTACCACTGCGAAGAGCGTTTCTGAGGAGTCATATGCAGCGCCAGAGATACCCAAACACAGTACTCCCCCGCAAAAGAAGTAATAGTTGCAGAAAGCTCCAATGTTAAGTACGAAGAATATCAAAGAAACTAAACCGAGCGAAACCGCGAAACCTGCCGGAGTCCTTGGGGCTTTTGCTAAGGCGAAGCCGATGGCTGCAATCACAGCCAACAGCACAAACCATTGCGGAATAGGGTGATGCCCATGCCTGGCGAGCAATGCAGAGAAGCTAAGAGCGTCCAATCGCAATGGGACCAGAAGACGAAATCCCACGAGGCTCCACCAGAAACCGCGGGGATCCCACAATAGAAAGGGCACGTTGATTAGCGCAGCGACGGCACACGCTTTTGCAAGAAGGAATGAATATGCTTTCCATGAGAATTCCGAAAGCAGGAGTGCTACCAAGGGCACAGCGAGAACCGAGTATTGCTTCGATGCGAAAAACAATCCTAGAGCAACAGGCAGCCACTTCGAACCTCGCCGGGCGGCAATTACCGTTGCAGCTACTGTCATAACCATTAACGGTTCGGTCCAGCCGAAGCGGAGAACAAATACGGTATCCGGCACGAACAGAAACAATATTGCAGCCGCAAAGCCATTCAAATCCGGCTCGCTATAGAACAACATCAGAGTCGTCAAAACGACCGCCAGCAAAAACGAGTAACGGACATCGCCCAGAAGGTAACCGGGCAAGATCCAAAGAAGCGTCAGCGGCGGATACGGAAATCCAAGTTTTACTCTACCGTTGGCTGCCACTCCCGGACCGTACATGTCTGAGCGCGAAGAACTATAGATGTCCTCGTGGGTCACATCTTTGCCGTACGGGTCGCTCCCATGCAGGAGGATATGCTCCGAATCATTTTCCAGGACAAGCACATCAATTGATGGATGATTCTTTTGTAGAAGTATGACGCCTCCGAAAAAATATATCGACAAGAGCAAGAATAGACTCGCTAGAAGCGCAGCCCGCTTGCTGAATAGCAATACGAGTGTGTAGCGCGGGAGAATTAAGGCCAAAGCGCAAAGGAAGATGCATATGGTTAGCATTACCAGGGCTTTTGGCTGGAAAAATCCATGGCTAATTTGGAGCGTCACTCCCAATGTAAGAACGGAAATTCCGGCAACAGCACTCAAAAGGGTTACGTGGGAAGACTGACGCGAGGTAGCTTTCAAGGACATGAAGTTTCTAGGACGCTCTCGCTTCGCCGATGCGCGATTGCAACGGAGCAGAGATGCTCCGCGAAACAACCTCCGAAATCTTGATGTTGTCACAGGTCTGATCTCAAGCGATCAGGCGGCATTGACGAGAATAAGATAAACGGTATAATTTTTCAACAATACACAAGAGTAGCGTGAGACGTGTCCTCTTCTTGCTGCAACATGGTTGGAGACCAAACGGCAAAGTCATCTGCGCAATCCTTGGACGCGGCAGAAACTCATACCGTCTACCATCCGTCATTACGAGAGCTTTCTTGAATGAATCTACATGTAGCAATCAAGCGGCTTTTGCCTGGGTTTAACTCGCGGCTCTTGCTTCGGCGAGCAATTAATTTCCCCCGTGATAGTTTTGACAGTATTACTGGGCGACGTGATCCTCTGATCGCCCCTCGCGGGTTATGGTTCGTTGGAGGCGAAGAAAATTACCAAGCC
>JBOGLB010000263.1:0-5694 GCA_050745965.1 Terriglobales bacterium
ATGGCATTGGCCACGGAGTTCATTCCGTAACCTGATCCGCTGCGCAAGCCTGAGAATCTTTTGCACTTATAGCATTGTGCTGGACCGGGGTTGTGACCTGCTCTCTCGTATTCTCCCTAAAGAGATAATAGGAGGGGGCCGTTTACCTGCCCGGCAGAGCCTTAGCTTCAATCCTGCCCGGCTTCTAACTGCTATCCTGGCCGGGGTGAGTGTCCTCGTAACGTGAGGACGGTCGTTATCATTAGTCTTTAAGTCTTTAAATCAGTAGCTTTTGAAACAAATATTTTCGCGCCTGGCTGGCGCGGCCAAACTTCCTTGCCTTTCTTCATCCTGTATCAGTTCACGAAGCGGCGCATGCGAACATTCATGACCATACCCAGCGCCAAAAACATAAACAGGACAGAAGACCCGCCATAACTCATTAATGGCAAGGGTATTCCGGTGACCGGCATAAAACCGACCACCATGCCAACATTGACCAGGATATGGAAGCTAAGCACAGCCACCACACCCATTACCACAAACGTGCCAGCGCGGTCGGGCGCTGTTTGCGCGTTCTGGGTCAGACGCATCAGCACTACAAAGTATAGCAGCAGAACGGTTAAAGCACCTACAAACCCATGTTCCTCGGCAAATGCAGCAAATATAAAGTCCGTTTGAGGAACTGGCAAGTAGTCCAGATGAGTCTGGGAACCATTGCTGCTTCCCCAGATTCCCCCGGACCCCACAGCGATGAGAGATTGAATTACCTGGTAGCCCGAGCCTTGCTTATCAGCGTCGGGCTGCATGAAGCTGGTGAGGCGATCCTTTTGAAAAGGCTTAAGAACATGCCACGCGATAGGCATCATGGAGCCGGCCAAGACCAGGACAACAAGCGCCTGCTGCCAGCGCGCTCCGCCCAAAAACAGGCCCATAATTGCGATCGGCATGTATGTGAGGGCGGTCCCAAGGTCAGGCTGCCTCAACACCATGAGCATTGGGATGCCCACGATTGCGCCAGCCTTCAAGAAATCCATCCAAGAGAGTTCGCGTTCCTGAAGGTCGGCGAAATACTTAGCCACGGCAAGAATCAGGATCAGCTTCACCCATTCGGATGGCTGGAAGTGCTGGCCTCCAGGCATTTTGACCCACCGCTTTGCACCCAGATATTTTTGTCCGAAGGCGAGGACAGCCAAGAGCGAGGCAATAGACGCGATGTACATCCAGTGCACACGGTCGAGTAGTATCTGATAATTGAGGAAACTCATCAGGAACATTCCGGCGACGCCGCCTGCAATCCAGTAAAGCTGCTTGATATGTGCGCCTGCAAACTTCGTATGCATGGTCGCGCTTCGGATTTCGAGGACGCCAAGCCCGCAGATAAGCAGGACGAAGATCAGCAGTATCCAATCAAAATCGCGGAATGAGATGTAGCGGGACATGGGAAAGATGCTTCTGGCTCCTAGCTGTCTAGCTTTTGGCTGTTAGCCGTTAGGCCGTCAGCTCCGGTTGCAAACCACCGTCCTAGTTTCGATGGAGCGGGCGTCCCCGACTGCCTGACGGGCGAGGACGCCCGTCTCTCCATTATTGCTATCACTGCACCCCCGGTGCGGCAATCGCCAACGGCACGCGCTCTTTCGCCAGATCAAGCGCGAAATGGCCGCCATGGAGGTCGTCGCTCGCACCATCGTTCCAGACCGCCCCCACATCAATTTTCTGATTTCGCTGCGCAACCTTGTACGGCTGCCGACGCTGCTTGTCCACATACGCCTTGATAACGTGAGACGCAACGATGGCGGCTAACGGACCCTCTTCGCCGCTCTCCCACAACACAGCTACTACAATTTCGGGATTTCGGCGCGGGCTCACTCCAATGAACCACGCATTATTCTTAAATCTGGCTTTTCCGTTCGCTACTCTTGCCTTAGCCGTGGCGCTGATAGTCTGAGCCGTCCCGGTTTTCCCGGCAAAATCTATGCCTTGTAAGTGGGCCGCTCCCGCAGTTCCTAATGGCGAAGTGACATTTGCCATTGCATCCGTGATGATTTCCCAATTATTCGGGTCGAGAGGGATTTGTACGGCATCCGAGACGTTCGAAGCAGGAATCATATTGGGCGGAAGATCTTCGGGAAACGCTACATGAGGACGAACCAGCTTTCCCCCGCTGGCAATTGCGCCGATCGCCCTCGCCATCTGTATCGGGGTTACCGCGACTGCTCCCTGCCCGATGCCGACTGAAATTGTTTCTCCTGCATACCATTTCTGCTTGAAGTTGCGAATTTTCCATTCTTCCGACGGCATGACTCCGCTGGCTTCCTGTGGTAGGTCGACGCCGGTTTTTTGTCCAAGACCAAACATGGTGGCGTATTTTGCGATTCTCTCAATTCCTAGTTTCTCAGCGAGGGTATAAAAGAAAACGTCGCAAGATTGATAAATACCTTTGCTGATATCAACCAGCCCGTGGACCTTGTGATGTTCGGAAATCCAGCAGTGGAAATAACGTCCGTAGAATTCAGCTCCTCCGTTGCAGACGACCTTCATGTTCTGCGCAATACCTTCCTGCAACCCGGCGGTCGCCATGATGATTTTGAAGGTCGAGCCGGGAGCAAGTTGAGCTTGAATCGCTTTGTTCAATAATGGCTTGTCGGGGTCGTCCAACAGCTTGGTCCACTCGTTCTTTGAAACGCTCACTGCAAAATCGTTAGGATCAAAGGTCGGTCTGCTAACCATTGCCAGGATTTCACCGTTCCGGGGATCCATGGCAACGATCGCGCCATTCTTCCCTTCCATCGCTTCCTCGGCGGCGATTTGGAGGTCAATATCAATGGTGAGCCTTAGCGGCTTTCCCGGGACGGCTGGTATCTCGGCCAACTGGCTCATTTCTTTGCCGTGGCTGTTCACGACCACCTGCCGCGAGCCATTTTTTCCCATCAGAATCTGGTTGTACTGAAGCTCCACGCCCGATTTTCCGACGATATCGCCGGGGTTATAAAACTCCCACTGGGGCTGGTTCAGCATGTCCTCGCTGACCTCGCCAACGTATCCGATCAAATGGGCGAGGAATCCATTTCGCGGATATAGGCGGCGGTGAGCCATGATCGTGTCCAACTCAGGCAATTCATTCTTGTGCGCTTCGACAAACGCGAGTTCGTCCGGAGTGATGTCATCTTTCAGATAGATAGGTTGATACTGCGGCATGCCGGCAAAATGTTTGATCCGGTCGCGAACCTCGTTCGGGTCCATGTGGAGCCCTTGTGCGATGAGATCGGCGTCGACCGAAAGATCGCGGGAGGAGTCACGCATCAGCAATGCTGTAAAAGAAGGATAGTTGTCAACGATGGTGCGGCCTTCGCGGTCGAGGATGCGTCCGCGAGGAGCCAAAATCGGCACATTGCGAACACGATTCTTTTCCGCGAGGGAAGAATACGAATCGCTTTGCATAACCTGCAAGTGCCAGAGCCGGTATGCGAGCAGCAGGAAAATCGCAAGCAGGATGTATTGCACCGCCGTGAGGCGGAAAGGCGAAACTTTATCGTCGCGGCCGAACATAGAATCAGTCGTTGGTAGTTGGTCGTTCGTTGTTTGGGCTTACCTTGATTGTAACGCGGGAGTCCATGTGGGCGGAGAAGAGGGCTGCATTCTCAGGCACGAAAGTACCGATGCTGGCGTGGTTATCCCTTCGACAGGCAGCAGGTCAACGACCAAGAGCCAACGACCCACGACCAACGGCCAACGGCAGCTCTCACGTTCTCTGCTTGAATCTGTCCAGCAACGCGAACAGCGCCACGGCCAAAATCGCGTTCGCCAGCGCGGAGCGCAGTTCGTGCGGCCAACTCCATTTCAGGGAAAGCCCCACCAATCCTCTGGCTACCATGAAGTACACGAACTCGTGAACTACGTAGAAAAACATGGTGACGAGGAAGCGTGAGCCGGCGTTTTCCACGTCCAACTTTACGCCTAGCGAAGAGGCGCCGTAACCGACAACCCCCTTCGCGATTCCAAATAGTCCGATGGGATTGTGGGTGAGCGAATCCTGCACGATCCCAATCAGCGAACCGGTTATCAATCCTGCAACAGGGCTGCGACGCGCGACAGCGAAAAAAATTACTACCAGCAACGGCAAGTCGAAAATTGCGAAAAACGGAAAGCGCAGTGGAACGAACGCCTGAAAAAATATGGCAATCAGCGGCACAAGGATGGTGACCGGCAGGCTGAACCGGTAAACCTCAATCTGCTCTTTCGATGTGTAAGTGATGGGCACGCTATTGGGGCTGGTCCTGCGGCGATGCGGGCGCGGTTTGTGGCTGAGGCTGAATTGTGGCCGGCTTGATTGGCCGAGAAATCTTCTTTTGGGCTACGGGGTTTCCCGTAGGCGACGGCGACTTCACGGATGAAAAAGAATCGGGTGCCGTTTCTCCCGGTGAAAGGGCTTTTGCCGGAACAGGATTCTTTCCAGCAACCTTGGCCCCTGAATTAGTCGCTACCGGAATTGAGCCGCTAATTGGCGGTTTCGTGGATCCGCTGGTCGGTGTTGCGGCTACTTGTGCGGAGGGCTGCGCCTGTGTAGCTGGGATCGCCGCAGACTGATTTTTTTGGTCTCCATTCTTACCATCCGCCGCAGCTGGCGGCTTATCTGGCACGGAGGGCAACCGCTGCGCGAGAATGTCAACTGCGCGCGAGTTTGTGCCTGCCACGTCGGGCACTCTCTCTTCTCTCTGTGTGATCACCAGAACCTCTTCGAGCCTTCCCAAATCTGCTGCGGGTTTTACCTTGATCGAGAGAAAAGACTCTGGTCCGCGCGCAACGTTTTCCACGGTGCCAACCAGCAGGCCTTTCGGGAAAATTCCGTCTCCTCCGCTGGTCAGCACTTTTTCTCCCGGCTGCACCTGCTCGTCATTCATGATCTTGTCGAGAATAATTTCGCCGTCCGGGGTCCCTTCCAATACTCCCTGAAGCCGGGACTGCTCGAGAATGGTTCCCACGCCGCTGGTTTGATCGTCAATCAACAGCACCTGCGCGGATGACCGGAAAACATTTAAGACCTTCCCCACAACTCCATCCGCGGTAATGACCGGCATGTCTTTACCGATTCCATCGGCCCCCACCTTATCAATGTAAATGACTCGCGAACGTTCGCTGCCGCTCGAACCAATGACCTGCGCCGCAACAGTGTGCGAAATAAATTGTTCTTTGAAGCCCATTAAAGCTTGCAGACGGCGAGACTGCTCGGCATCATTATTCAGACGCACCTGGTCCAGTTGCATGCGTTCGATTTGCTGCTTGAGTTCTCGATTTTCCTGGCGCACGCCTCGCAAATAAAAATATTCATGCCACAAACCAACAGTGCCGGATTGAAGACGGACGATGGCTTTTTCAAACGGAGTGATTCCGTCAACTGCCCAAACTCGAATGAGCCGCGTGGACCGATTTTCTTCGCTGCGCTTGACCTGCACGCCCAGCAGTAGGACCTTGGCAAAGAGAACTGCCACCAGAACGGAGACGTTGCGATATCGGGAAATCAGGGTTTCCATGAGACAGCTTCAAGTTTACAGTTTCGAGTTTCGGGCAAGGATAAAATCTCCGGCGGTCCGAAGGGAACAGACTTCGAAACCTGGAACCAGAAACTCGAAACCCTTCTTACTCGATCGAGATCTTACGCAGCAGTTTGAAATCGCTGAGCATTTTGCCGGTGCCGAGGACCACGCTGCACAAGGG
>JBOGLB010000264.1:0-6515 GCA_050745965.1 Terriglobales bacterium
GGCGTTGCCTGGTCGGTAACGCGAACCGTGACTTGTTCAAAGTTAGTGCCCACGCCAACAACTTGCACGTCTCCCGAGACTGGCTGCAAACGCAATGCGCTGAGCGGGACTGCGGTGGCGTTCCAAATCTGGCATGGCGCATTTCCAGGGCCGACGCAAGCACTAACTTCAACGTCACCTGATAAGGCTGCCAGTTGGAGGTTCGTCGTGGCAAATCCTGTGGAATCTGTGTTCACGGCCGAGGAGCTGAATGTTCCCGAACCTTTCATCACGAAGTAGTTCACGGCCTTGCCGCCGACCGGAAACCCATTTGAGAGTACCCGCGCCGTGATCGGCAGACTTAGGGTGGCTCCCTGGGCAATGAACGCGAATGCCGAAGACAGCGAAATATCCAGGGCCGTGGATCTTCCTACTACTGTCGTCTGAACTTGCTGTGGATTCGCGTACGATGCTGGAGCAAGCTGGGCCGTGATGGTCATGGCTCCGGAAACTAAGACGGTGAGACCGGTGGCGGCCTGCCCGCTTTGATCGGTCAATACCGTGCAACTGGCGCCTCCGCCGCAAGCCGAAAACGCTACTGCGGGCGCGGATGTAAAGAACACGCTGGCCCCGGGAACGGGCGTCTTGCCGTCGGATGCCAACACCTCGACGCGAACGGGGTTTATAGCCTGCCCGCCAACGGGGATTGCGGGATTGGGACCCGGAAGCAAGATGATCGCGTCAGTCGGTCCAGCGCCATACGTTAAGACTCCGGTCATGGTGGAGCTGGCTCCGGTCGAAACGTCGGCGAGCACGACGTTCTGAACTCCATCCGCCATTCGCGGGGCATTGATCAGAATTTGCTTGGCCGAGATAGCCTCCAGGGGAGGATTCGCCGCACCAATCCCTACGGCAGTACTGGACAGAAATCCGAGGCCCTGAATCGCAATCGGCGTGTTGCCGGCCACACTCGCCCTGGCGGGAAAGACGTTATCTCCATAGAAAACACGCGCGTGATAACGATAGTCGGGACGCCCGTCTCCGCGATAATCCGCGATACCGAGCCGAAATGCGGTGGATTGCAGTAACGTCGCGTCCAGCCGCGTCTCCCCGAAAAATGTGGTGTTGAACGCCGAAGGCGTCTCGGCGGGCGCGGGAAACAGGCCCGGATCGGAAAGCCCCCACATACCTGCCACGGGTTGAATTTTGTTTTGCACGGCCGCGCCGAATTCGTCTATTGCCGAAACTATTACTGAAAGCGTGCGGTTACTTTGGGCATTGAACGAGAAATAATCCGTCTCGCCATACGTGCTCAACGAACCTGTCCAGTCCCCGCCTGCTGGCAAGGGCGCGGGAGAAGCATAGGACGTTGGCCCAAACCAATTCAGTTTTTGGACGGCGCTATTTTGCATGAGGATGTCCTGCTGCGTGTCTCCGCCAAGTGCGACGGTCACGATGATCGGTTGAAATGTTCCAGAGGGATTGACCTGCAACGGCGCATAGGGGCCCACCTCCTGTGACCAGAGGGGATCTACGGTCTCGACGCTGAGTTGATATTGCGCGCTTTGTGCGTTATTTGGAATTTGCAATCCGGATAAATCGAAGGAAGATTCGAGCGCGGGATCAGTAGCGCCGAAGTTTGTAAAGGGCTGGCCGGTGCTGTCATTGAAGCCGGAAACGGTGTTTCCCGCATTGCCAGTGAACAGGAATCCCGAAATTGATGTGGCAGCATAGGCTCGCGAGGGCAGGTTGGTCGTCGGATCTATCAATCTCGCAACGACATTGACGCCCTGCATGCCCTGTGCGGGCTGCCCGGCAGGCCCCTCGAAGTACACGCTGCCATGAATTCGAGCGGTGTTCTGTGCGGAAAGCTGTTTGCCGGGGAATCCGCTTAAATTTTGAGGCGTTACCGGATAGAGGCGCGCAATAGCCGCCTGATCGTCCATTTTGGGGCGATAGGGAGTGGTCTGGCCATTATTTGAATAGCATAGGCTAATCGGAACGCAGTTTACGGAATCCGATGCATGCATGACCGGAAAGCCGTTGTAATCGTCCACAGTGGGCCTGGGACTGCCGGTGATGACATTCAGGTCTAACTGCGACCAATCCAGGCCTAATACGCGTCCTATGACCCGCACCAGGCGGTATTCCAAATCCGGCACCTGAGCAGAAGTTTGAGCGCAATTACCGTTCAGGATTATTAGTGCGTGAAGGAAATGCGCATCGGCGCCAAAATTGTCAATGCCGCCGTAAGCTGCATTGTCGAAGCAAGACGCACTGCCGCCCGCTCCTTGTCCAAGAAGCGCATCTGTAACCGACCCATCAGCGTCGTAAACAATCCCCAGCGGAGTGCTCAGGGCGGAGGGCATAATGTCGGGTGGAGTATTAATGCTGCCGTCAGAATTGACCGTGACATCGGCTCCGCTGACGTCTTCCGCCAGTTGGCCAGCGTGTACCGCAGCTATGGCGGCGGTAGGGATTGACGCCCACTGGCTCCAAGCGTCAGCGACGAGAGCGTCGGCGGATGGGCCCGGAAGGATTGGGCTCAGGTGGCCCTGGTCCGTATAGTAATTGACGGCTCCCTGCGACCAAGTCAGCGGGGTACCAGCCGTTCCGGAGTTGAAGTAAGTAGTCCCGGCCACATATTTTGGCCCTCCCGCAAGAGCAGCCGATGGCAAGAAAACTAAGGCGAGGAGCAGCCCTAAGATAATAACGATTACGCCCCGGATTGCGGGGCTCGGGTTGGCTGCGCGTTTCGCCTGGCGTCTGCAGAAATTCCAACAGTGCGAACGCGGAAGCATATTAGTACTCCTGAATCCCGCGCGTGATTGCACGCGAGAATTCTTTCCAGCTTATTTGGCTTTTACCCCGCCATTGGGGGGCGAGGATGGGATCCGCGGAAATAGCATCAACATGCTCTCGGTTCAGCAGGACATGGTCGTAGGAGTCAAGTGGGAACCTGCCAAGCTGGCTTCCGACTGGACTGGTTAATCCCAATTTTCCAGGAGTAAAAAGAAAAAGCATGACCCGTTCGCCAACCCGGTAACGTTCGCCGGATTCCCAGAGACCAGCCCATTCACGGATTACCAACGTCTGTCCCACGTGAACGCCTCGAAATGCATGCTCCACATGGAACATTATTTTTATGGTTCCAACATTGTTTCGCGAGGCAGGTTCAACCTTCGATATGGAGGTTACGGTGCCGGCGAAGATGTAGCCGGAATTCCGTGTAAGCCGCTGAAAAATTGGGACTCCGACGGGTCCGGCGATGGGTCGATTCTGCGCTGGAATGGGTGACGCCAACGCAGCGCACAATGCGTGCGCAATCAGTGCCGTGCGAAAGACAGAGAATTTCCGAAGCGAAAAGTGCATAGCGACCTTCGTGAATTTTGAAGGCAGCCACTGACGGGAGTGGCAATATTATCCTGCGGTGAACAGTTCAGATGTGACGGCCGTCACACCGTGGCTGTGACGGACAAACATTCGTTGGAGGAGGGAATGCCCGCGTCCTGGCGATGCCACTGAAGAAACTTTGGCATTCTAGAAAATATCTTGCTATCAGTTGTATTTTCAATGGGTTACAAGAGCGCAACAAGATGCGCGGATCGAGTCCTACGCATGGGAAATTCAAAAACGATCTTTCCTCTAGATTTGTCCTTAATTTCTTTTCTTGCCAGAACCCACGTTCCTGCATATTATCTTTGGCTCATTGCACAATTCACTCAAATGTTGTGCATGTTTCTGGAGTAGATGTTCCGTGAATAGCAGTCGAAATCATGCGCAATTGCGCCGGGCTCTGGAGTTTGTGCCGCAGTTTGATCCCGCGGCACGAAATTCTGGGGCCTTTCGATTTTGCGCTGATGCGGCGGCGATGTTTTTTACTGTTCATTTACTGCCCATTGCCCGAACTTTTCCGAGGGGGTAACACGAAGCGAAAGCTTCACGGAAAATAAGGGATTCAAATCTGGCGAAAGGAGTAACTTGTGAGAGAAAAAGGTACAGTCAAGTGGTTTAACGGAGCCAAGGGGTATGGTTTTATCCAGCGCTCCACGGGGGAAGATGTCTTCGTGCATTTTTCCGCAATCCAGGACAACGGTTACCGCACTCTGAACGAGGGCGAGACCGTGGAGTTTGATCTACAGAAGGGCCCCAAGGGTTTTCAGGCGTCAAACGTCAGCAGGGGATAACATCATTGCGTCGGAGAAACCCTCTCAGCTTCCCCTGGGAGGGTTTGTTGTTTGAGCTGTCATGTTCGGATCCCAAACCGGTGATTGAGCCAGCGCCACTGATAGCAAAAAATAAGGCCAGGATTTCTCCCAACCTTAGATTGACAAGCGTCAAGACTTTTAGTGGTGATCTTGATCGTCGTCGGGATGGTTGTGACGCCATTTCCAGTATTGGTCCTGGTCCTTTTTCTTCAGCTTGGAATAGTCAACGTCGCCTTTGTGTTGTTCTGTCAGATACTGGTGGTAGGCGCGGTCCTCGTTGGAGTCCCAAGTGTGGTAGTCCTTGTGGGTGCGATCATAGACACGAGTTTGCTTTTTGTCGTTGTGCTGGCTATCTTCTTGACGATTATCGTCTTGAGCCAACGCGGTGCTCGTCATTGCCACGGGGACGACGAGTGCAGCGGTTAAGACAAGAAAACACAAGTGACGGCATGCAACCTTCATTTCGTATCCTCCTGAGTGGATCTGCGTCCGAGGATTAGTTGCCTGGGCTTACAGTTCAGTTGGCTCGGTATCACCAAAGTGTCTTCCCCCATGGAATTCTTCGGGTCGGCTTAACTTCCACATCCGGACTCCGCTTAGCATTGTTCGTTGGCATATTATTGGCGCGTCCCATCACAGGAGTTGGGCGGACAATGGACACAATTTAGTGCAGCTCCAGCGAAACCACGTCGCCCGCGGCTTTTCCGGCCGCTTTGTAGTTCACGATTACGGGACGACGGGTCCACTCGCACGAAAACTCAGCGGCCCCTATAAGAACCATGGTTTTATAGTCTGGAGTCCGCAGCTTCAGAGTTCTTCCGCCGCCGGCAACGGTTAATACTGCTGCGGGAGGATGCGAGCAATCAATTCTCGTGAGAGTTCCTCTCAAGAATTTCACTGGCCGCTTATCCGGCTGAGAAACCTGGGCTTGCTTCGGAGGCGGTTCCGCTTGCTCAGACGGATTTGAATCCTCGGGGGAAGAGGACGATCCTGATTGATTAGACCAATACACGGTCGCTGATGCAGGCCCTCCCTGCGGAAGGACGCCATACTTTTTCAAGGTTGGCAGGTCCGCAAGATCTTTTCGAGCGGCGTGCGCAACCTGGGGATTGAGGTTGTCAGTGAGCCGGCTCAACAGGTCCGTAGCGTCGTCCCATTTCTTGTCCGCCATATCTATACGTGCCAAGTTCAGCAGATATTGCTCATTGCGTGGGCTGAGTTGAATGGCGGGAAGCATCGCGTCCATTGCCGAATGTATTCCTCCTCCTTCAAGCCTTGCCATCGCAAGCATGTTGTAAGCCTCGGCGAAATCGGGTTTCCAATCAATGACAGTACGCAAGTCCTGCATCATGTTCGGCAGTCCCGGAATTTCACCGCCGCCGGCTTGAGCCTGCTGGTATTTCATGAGCGCCAAATAATAGTGCACCCATGGATCTTTGGAATCAATCAGCCCGGCCTGGGTCAACTCCGCATTAGCTCGCGCGAAGGCCTTGTCCTGCATATCGTTCCAGGCCAGCGCCCGGTGCGCAATCGCATTTTCTATCTTAGGATCGTCGTTAATAGCTTTTAATTGCGCCATCGCTTGCTGCCGGTGCTCGGGCAAACGAAGCTCCATTTCTGCGACTGACGCCTGGGCTTCTGCATCCGGGACTTCCGTGGTGCTTGTTCCGATGTCTCCCACGTCTGCCGTGGGCAGGTGGTAAATCTGATAGGAAGGGGAACCGGGATCGAAGGTGCGCGTGCCTGTTTGCTTTGAGGCGTCCAGTGCAAGGAACAAGGGAGTGAGTGATTTGAAATAATGCTTAACCGCTTGATCAAACTCAGGCGCGGACACCCCGTATGCTTGCTGAATGGCCCGCGGCACAGATACTTTTTGATTTTGAACCAGGTTGAAGTAGGTTCCGGCCTCCGCCAGTTTATTTTTGTTAAGCAGGTAATGCACGACCATCCACGACTGCGCGTAGAAGAGCGTGTGATGCGTTCCTTCCAGGTAGCCGGAACTATATTCGTGCATGGAAAAGAGATCGGGAATTGACAGCCAGACGGGCGCGGTGAGCATTTCAGTAAGAGATCTCGGCGGATTGCGCTTTGGTCTCTCATCGCTAAGAACGTCTTCGCCCCATGTTGCACCAAGTTCGGGGTCGCCTCCCATGTTCGCCTGATTGTTCGTCAGGTGTATCGAAGAAAAATACTCCGCGAAGCCTTCGTCGAACCACGGTTGGGTTGGCGGATAGTTATAGTTCAACAAGTAATGAGCGAATTCGTGAGAGACTGCACGCCAGCTTTCCGGCTCGAAAAGATCTAAGACAATGTAGTCACGATCTTGCC
>JBOGLB010000265.1:0-5137 GCA_050745965.1 Terriglobales bacterium
GACGGTCGCTTTCACAATTGACGGCCCCAAAGGACCGAAATACGTAGCTAAGCCCGGCCCGGTGTTGTTGGCGAAGGTAACCGGGGCCCCGCTGGTGGCGTTCCATATTGCAATTGACAATCCCTGGATTTTGAAAACATGGGACGGCTGCATGATCCCGAAGCCCTTCTCGCGGGCTTTCATGCGAGTCAGTGGGAAAATCATGGTGCCGTCGAATGCCGACGACGGGCAGATGGAAGGGTTTCATTCGCAACTGCAAATGTCGCTGGATCGCGTGCGCGAATTCGCTGAGGCAAAGGTTCGCAGCGCGGTTGTTTGCAGCTCATGCGAAACTTGTGACTGATACTTTTATAAAGAGCGCGGCGTACAGCTACCTGACACTTTTGAAAATGAGGGTTCATGGCATCAACGATTTTGGATGGAAATAAAATCTCCGCGCAAATCCGCGCCGAAGTGGCTTCCGAAGTGAAAACGATGATGGAGGCAGGAATCCAGCCGGGGTTGGCGGTGGTTCTGGTTGGCCATAATCCGGCCTCGGAGATTTATGTCCGGGGAAAAGTAAAAAGCTGTGAAGAAGTCGGCATTTACAGCGAGAAACATACTCCTGAAGAAAGCGTTTCGACCGAAGAATTACTGGAACTCGTCACTGGACTCAATCTGCGGGACGATATTGATGGAATCCTCATGCAACTGCCGTTGCCGCCACAGGTTGACTCCAAGAAAGTTTTGATGGCGGTTGACCCGGGAAAAGATGTTGACGGATTTCATCCAATTAACGTCGGCTTCCTTTCCACACAGCGCCCTGGGCTGGTCCCTTGCACGCCCGCCGGAATCATTGAAATTTTGAAGAGAAGCAATATTCCGATTGCGGGGCAAGAGGCAGTCGTGGTTGGACGGAGCGACATCGTGGGCAAGCCGGTGGCGATGCTATTGATCAATGGCAACGCGACAGTCACTGTATGCCATTCGAAGACTCGCGATCTGCCCGCCGTTTGCCGGCGCGCGGATATTTTAATTGCGGCCATCGGGCGCGCCGGAATGATTCGCCGGGACTATGTGAAGCGGGGAGCAACGGTAATTGACGTCGGCATGAATAAGGTGACGGATCCGTCCGAGTTCGTGAATTTGTTTGCCGGAAACGCCAAGCGGGAGGAAGCATTCAAAACCAAAGGCTCTACGCTGGTAGGTGATGTTCATCCCGAGGTTGCGGAAGTTGCTGGGTATCTCACGCCCGTTCCGGGCGGCGTTGGACCACTGACGATTGCGATGTTGATGTCGAACACCGTGCGGGCGGCGCGGCTGCGGCGAGGCAGTGGAGTTCGGCTGAGTCTCGCGTGCTGAAAGTTGGATTGACGGGAGGAATCGCGGCAGGCAAAACATCGGTTGGGAAGATGTTTTCTGACCTCGGGGCATACGTAATTCGAGCTGACGATATCGCACACGACCTGATGAGACCCGGCGAGGTCGTTTATCAGGAAATAGTGAGGCACTTTGGCCATGCGATCTTGAATACTGATCGAACGGTGAATCGTGCCAAACTTGCCGACGCCGTGTTCGGGTCGGGTTCAACCGTTTCATCGAGGCGCATAGAAGAGCTGAACCACATCGTTCATCCCCCCGTTATTCAAAAGCAGGAACAATGGATGGACGAGGTAGGACAGCGCGACCCGCGGGCCATGGCGATGGTGGAAGCCGCCCTGATATTGGAAGCGAACCTTGCGGGGCACTTCGATAACCTTGTAGTTGTGACTTGCCGTCCTGAGCAGCGCGCCGAACGATGGGCCGAGAGCAGAAAAATAAGTCTCAAACACGCACGGTTGGAAATAGCCCGGCGTGTGGCAGCACAATTGCCGGACGAAGCGAAAATTAAAGCCGCCGACTATGTGATAGACAATTCCGGATCACTGGCGGAGACAGCGCGCCAGGTTGAAGTGGTTCATCGGCAACTGCAAGCCGAAATGAATCGTCAACAGCTATCATGCTGAACGAAGGTCCGACTCCGTAAGCGGAGATAGCCGCTACTTACGGTGCCAGCGGACACCTTCTTTGCTGTTTTCCACGACAATGCCCGCGGCTGTCAATTCGGCACGGATTTTGTCGGAGACATCAAAAGTCTTTGCCTTCCTCGCAGCTTCCATTTCGGAAATTTTCTTTTCGATGTCCGCGTCAGAGAGTTGTTGTGCTTCCACGGATTCAAGAAGTTCGCTGCTGATCTCGGCTTCGCGGCCTTCGTTCTGCGCCCACTCCGCAATTGCTTGCATTTTTGGGCCGTCGTCATCGCTCAGCACAGCGAATATTTCATCGAATTGATGAAGTGCCGCGAGCAACGGCGTTACGTCGTCCTTTTTGACCAACCCTGCGTCCATGGCGGCGTTTGCAGCTCGTATTAGATCGAAAATCGCCGCCTGGGCTTGCGCCGTATTGAGATCGTCTTCCAACCCGGCGCGCATACGATCATGGGCGTGCTTTGCCAGTTCGGTCATGGCATCGGTCGAGCCGTCTGGAAAGTGGCCGGTAGAAATGCGGGCCTGAAAGTTTCGCAAACGTTCCACCGACGCCGAAGCTTGTTGCAATCCGTCAAATGTAAAGTTGATCTGATTCCTGTAGGGAACCGAGGCCAGCAAATAACGGATGGCCGAGGGTTTGTGACCCTTCAATACGAGATCGCGCGGGGTATAAAAGTTTCCCTGGCTCTTCGACATTTTCTCGCCTTCAACCAATAGAAATCGTGCGTGAAACCAGAAGCGGGCAAACATTTTACCGGTCTGCGCTTCCGATTGCGCAATCTCGTTTTCATGATGCGGGAAAATGAGGTCTTCTCCCCCGGCATGCAAATCGAAAGTCTCGCCCAATTCTTCCATGGACATCACTGAACATTCGATATGCCATCCCGGACGGCCGGGACCGATCTCACTTTCCCAAAAGGCTTCGCCGGGCTTCGGAGCCTTCCAAAGCGCAAAGTCACGGGCATTGTCTTTTTCGTATTCATCGAGATCCACCCGTGCGCCATCTTCCATCCCGGCGAAATCACGCTTCGAGAGCTTTCCGTAACCGGGAAACTTCGCGATCCTAAAATAATAAGAACCGTCTTCGGCGCGATATGCAAAACCCTTCTCCTGCAAGTCAGCGACGAATTTTGCCATCTCCGGAATGTGGTCTGTGGCATGAACCAGTTCCGGTTGCTTGATATTGAGCGCGGCCAAATCTTCCAGGAATGCCTTTTCATATTTCGCCGTATATTGCCTCACGCCTACGCCATCCCTCGCGGAATTTCGGATAATCTTGTCGTCTACATCAGTGATATTCATCACATGCCGAACGTTGTAACCACTTTGCCGCAAGAATCGCACCAGGATATCAATCGCCACAAACGTTCGAAAATTGCCGATATGCCCATAGTCATAGACTGTGGGACCGCACGCGTACATGCGCACGCGATTGGGATCGAGGGGAACGAACTCTTCGATACCCCCGGACATCGTGTTGTAAAGACGCAAAGGCATAGTCAGAAAACCAAACCTGCGTGGAATCTGTCATTCTAGGGGGAGGCGCGAAAAGCGGTCAAACGCTACCCGCCGCTGATGGAGGAGCTTGATGGCTGCCGTGAAGCCGGTGTCCCACCAGCACGATGTAATGGAGGGCGGAAATGATAGTAAACAGGAAAGTCGCACGTAGAAAAGTCATGCGGGCGATCCAAATCCATCTTGAAGGCACTACTTCGAGCAGCATCACAAAGAAAACGGCGGCGACCTGGGCGAACGTGTTGGCCTTCCCAAAAATGCTGGGCCGAAAGTCGCGCAATCCAGCGATGGCAAACAAAACCGCGCTGGCGAACAGGATAGAAACGTCACGGCTGAAGACCAGCACCGTAAATTTCCAGGGAATTTTGCGAAGAATTGAAAGCACCAGGAACATTGTGCTGAGGAGCAATTTATCAGCAATGGGATCGAGATATTGCCCTAATAGAGTCTGCTGCTTTAATGTGCGCGCCAGCAAGCCGTCCAGCCCATCGCTGAGACCTGCAAGCACGAACAAAATCAGTGCCGAAACGTAATGGCCCTCCACCAGTTTGATTACGATGAATGGCAAAAACGCCATTCGCAGTAACGTAAGCTGATTAGGCGCAGTGAATAGATGAGAGAACTTCACGAACTATCCTCGGACCCTGATTCTAGTATTGCACGTGAGCTAAGGGTAGGCAGACGCGGAATAGTGTAATCGGCGAGAGTAGCGCTCAGGCGACCTCGGTCTGGCCTCCAAAGGCATCCGGCCTTACGCTGCGCTTGCGAAATATAGTCTTCAGATTTTCGCGCCAACGCTCGTCAATTCCCACCAGCACCCAGTCAATCTTCGGAGAAACATAGTGCAGCAAGACGTCGGTGGCCGGATGCACGCGCAAGGCAGGCGTGACGAGGAACAGCAAGGGATCCCTGGGCGAGAGCTCGACGCCGGTAAAATATCCGAATCGCGCGAAATCTCCCCGCGCATGGTGCCAGGCGACTCTGGACCAATAATCCAGCCCTTGTAATGGAAGATGTATGTCCTCGTCTGCCTTGAGTTCGACTACCGCGAGGCGTCCTTGGCGCGTGGCCGTGAGTACGTCAATCATGGCTCGGTCCGAAGCCGAGAAAGCAGGGACCTGTGAATATTGGAGCCGCCCGCCAAGCTCACCATCGAGCGAAGCGAGGTTGAGCACAGCCAAAGATTCCAGCCAGCGCTCTGGATGCATTCGCCACAGCGGATGATCCCGCGGTCCCTGCGGATGGCGAACCTCTCCAATGCGTCGAATCAGTGCCGTAAAGTATTCCTGGTTGGAGTCGGCGAGAACTCTTTCTCCGCGTCCCACGCCGAACACAATTTCCGTGGCACTCCGAAATGACACCGGATCATGGGCCAGGCGCGCACGGGCAAACTCCAGGCCATGGCGGCGAAATGCAATTTCCAAGGAAGAAAGAATTGCGATTTCAGCTTCGGGCATGAGATCGCGAATCCGCGAGATTGACTCAGCGAAGCGCTCACAGACGGCGGTTTCATCCGCTGAATGCCCGAGACGGGTTGCGATGTTTCCTCGATCCGACGTATCTATTTCCATCAGTTCGGCGTCCCGCTCTTTCAGTTCGTATAACTGCCACTTCGC
>JBOGLB010000266.1:0-3990 GCA_050745965.1 Terriglobales bacterium
GGGAAGGTGGCCCGGTTCAGGGGCCTTATGGCATGTTTAACGCAGGCTGAGCGAAAGGCGGCTTCGGATTTACCGGCGGCGGCGGAGATTTCGGAACACGTTTCGCCTGGTACGTGCGTGTCGTACAGCAGAAAGTCTCTCAGAATTGGCTGAAATACGAGGTGGATCCTCGCATCAGCCAGGCACAGCGCGTCTATGTCACATTCGACATTCTGCGAGATGGACGGCCCGCTAACGTGCAGATTGAGCAATCGAGCGGAGTGCCCTCGCTGGATCAGTCGGCGACGCGCGCGCTACAGCGTATTGATACTTTTGGTCCGCTGCCAACAGATTATTCCGGAAATAAGGTTTCGGTTGAGTTCTGGTTCGACTACAAAAGATAGAGAAACTTTTGGCTTCGGCCTAATTATTTCGTGGACGGGCGGGGAACACGCTTCTCCATCGTGATTCTTATTTATGAATAAACTTGTCATCCCTACCAGAGCGAAGCGGAGCGGAGGGATATGGATTTCGCTTGTCGCCCTTTTGTTCGTCCTCATAATCCTTTCCAGGCCCTCCTTTGCGCAAGACTGGATCAAGACTGGCACGGGCCTCGGCGTCGAAAAAGTTCGGCTGGCTGCTTCTGACTTTAAGAGTTCTACGGCTGACCCGAAGAATCCGGATCTGCTCAAAGTCTTCAATGAAACGTTGTGGAACGATCTCAACAATGCCGGCATTTTCGACATGGTTTCGAAGAGCTTTTATCCCTTGGGCGCGGTTGGCGTGCCTGCGGACGTAAAATTTGAAAGCTGGAGCGCCCCTCCTCCGAACGCCTCAATGCTGGCTTTCGGAAATCTTGGAGTTGTGGGCAATAATCTCACCGTCCAGGGGTGGCTTTACGACGTAAAGAACATTACCTCGCCGCAAGTCTTGGGCAAGCAATATCAAGATGCGGCGACCGCGAATGCGGCGCGTATCATTGCCCATAAGTTTGCCGACGAAATTATCTTTCGTTTAGGCGGCGGTGTGCCCGGTATTGCAGAAACCCAAATTTATTTTGTGTGCAGCCGCAGCGGGCACAAAGAAATCTGGGCCATGGATTATGACGGGCAAAATCAGCACCAGATCACTCACCAGGGATCCATTTCGCTCTCTCCAAGGATTTCGCCCGACGGTTCGCGCCTCGCGTTCAGCTCGCTGACAAAGTCGGGGTGGGAAATTCTGATGTACTCCATGGAATTGAACCGGGTGGTTTCGTTTCCACGATTTGGGGGTACGAATCTTTCTCCAGCGTGGTCGCCGGACGGCGCCAAGCTCGCCTTCTCGTCTTCGCGCGCCGGACACTCCGAAATCTATACGGTGGATTCCTCTGGCGGAAACTTGAAGCGCTTGACCTCTTCGCACGGACCCGACGTTTCTCCTGTCTGGAATCGAAAAACTGGAGCGCAACTTTCCTGGGTCAGCGGGCGTAGCGGCCTTCCCGAGATCTATACGATGGAAGCCGACGGCACCAACGTGCAGCGGCTCACCGATCAGGGTTACGCAGTCTCCCCATCATGGTCGCCGAATGGGCAGCTTCTGGTGTTCGCGTGGATGCGGCATTACGGTCCCGGCGCACCCGGAGCGCAGGACCTCTATATTATGGATGTAACCACGAAACAGTGGGTGCAGCTTACGCACGACGGTGGACGCAACGATTTTCCTTCATGGGCACCCGACGGCCGCCATATTGTTTTCCAATCCAGCCGTTCGGGCAGCGAGGAAATCTGGAGCATGCTTGCGGACGGCACCGACCAGAAGCGTCTGACATTTTCAGGAAGAAACACGCAACCGAATTGGAGCTGGAAGTGAAACAAATTTTGTAATTTGGTAATTTTGTAATTTGGTAATTGAAAACTTGGAGCCCTGGAGAAATTTTGTAATCAAAGACTTACCAGCGGGTTTTGACTCTCAAATTACCCGATTACCAAATGCTCAATGACCCAATGACTTTAAAAATGGCGCGCGGGCCGAAGGCGCGCTAATCTACGGAGGAGAAACGTGAAGCAATTGAGAGCAAAGTGGTTCATCCTTATATTCGCATTGGGCGCGATTATGTTCCTCGGCGCCTGCCACAAGAAAACAGCGCCACCACCCCCGCCACCGCCCCCGCCGCCGGCATCGCCGACTGCGTCGCTTACCGCCAATCCCGAAACCTTAGACGCAGGACAATCCACCACGCTGACATGGCAAACAACCAACGCTACTGACGTGAGCATTGGCGGTGTTGGCGCGGTTGACCCCAACGGATCGCGGCAGGTCACACCCACTGAGTCCACTACTTATACTTTGACCGCCAAGGGTTCGGGCGGAACTCAAGAGGCAACGGCGCGAGTTACCGTGAACGCGCCTCCGGCGCCGGCCGCCACTCCCGCCCCGTCAGCCTCAGAGGAAGAATTGTTCTCACAGAGCGTGAAGGACATCTACTTTGGGTATGACAAATCGGACATTGGTTCCGATCAGCAATCGTCAATGCAGGATGATGTGAATTTCTTAAAACAGCATCCCGATGTCCACTTCACGATCGAGGGACACTGTGACGAGCGAGGCTCAACCGAATACAATCTGGCGCTCGGTGACAGTCGCGCAAATTCCGTAAAGAGCGCGCTCGTGTCGGCAGGCGTCAGCGCAGACAACATAAAGACTGTCAGCTACGGAAAGGAAAAGCCTTTCTGCACTGAATCGAACGAGCAGTGCTGGCAGCAGAATCGCCGTGGTCATTTTGTTTATCAGCGATAGAAAGCGGTTAACTGCGTCTTTTGGGCGGGGATCGTCCTTGAGCAATGCCGCATAAGGATGATCCTGCCCCAGGATCGCGCCTGTTCTGTGTATTGTTCAATAAGCATCTAAGAGTCGTGGTGGAAACGATTATGAAATTTCAGCGGACATACGTTTGTGTGGCGCTTCTAGTCTTCTTTCTTGCTTCCCCATTTGTTATCCCGGCATGGGGTGTCAATCGCGACATCATCGAGCTTCAGACCCAAGTGCAGGCGCTTCAGGATCAGATGACCCACATGCAACAGTCGTTTGACGAGCGCATGGGTGTTATGAAGAACTTGATGGACCAGAACACTGACAGCATGAACAAAGTCGCGGCGGCTATCACAAGCCTTCAAACGACGTTGCAGAAAGAGCAGAGTGATTCGGGGAGCCACGTTGACCAGCTTTCCTCGCAAATTCAAGCTTTGAACGACAGCTTGGACGAGCTAAAGGCGCGTCTTGCCAAAGTGAGCAAGCAATTGGAGGACATGCAGGCTGCCCAGCAAAACTTGAACGCGCAGCCGGCACAGCCTGCAACGGCGATAGCGCCTCCGCAACCACAAGCGCCGCCTCCCGACGTTCTCTATAACAACGCACTGCGGGATTACAACGGAGGAAACAATGATCTCGCTATGCAGGAATTTTCCGATTACGTGAAGTACTATCCAAACACCGATCTCGCGGGGAATTGTTATTTCTACCTTGCTGAAATTGCCTACCGCAAGGGAGATTACCAGTCCGCCGCGAAAGACTATGATCAGGTTCTGCAAAACTTCCCGAGCGGAAACAAGGCGGCGTCCGCGGAACTGAAAAAGGGATTTGCGCTGATTGAGCTTGGGCAAAGAGACGAAGGTGTAGCGGCGCTGCGGCATGTGATCGCCCGCTATCCTAAGAGTAACGAGGCGCTCCAGGCGCGCGAGCGGCTGCACAAGCTGGGAGTCCCAACGACGGCGCCCAGTGGCCGAAGAGCGGGTTAGGGGAGTGTTTGATTTTCGTTTGGACAGATCCTAATGAGGTCATTCGGAGGGCTGCCATCCCCGGCATCAGGCTTATCGGCCCCAAAGCGGACCAATACTTCGCTGATTCCATTGACAATCGGCTTCGAGCTACGCTATCTTTAAGTCTTTGGAAGTCCTGTGGTTGCCCGCCTGGCAGGCTGCGTCTTTTCGGCGCTCAGGGTGCTCAGCGGTCTTCTTGAATTTCTGTTTAATT
>JBOGLB010000267.1:0-6610 GCA_050745965.1 Terriglobales bacterium
GTGTCACGCGGCTGCATCTCGAAGAAGACGCCGGCAAGAGCCTGCACGAAGATTTTGCAGGATCGTCTGACACCACGGCGATTGATCTAAATCGCAGCGGCGTTCCGCTGATTGAAATTGTCAGCGAGCCTGACATTGCGTCGCCTGAGGAAGCCTACGAATATCTGACTCGGCTGAAGGAAATCATTCTTTACACCGGCGTCAGCGATTGCAATATGGAGGAAGGGTCGTTGCGGTGCGATGCCAATATCAGCGTGCGTCCCAAGGGACAGAAGGAATTCGGCACCAAGACGGAAGTCAAGAACGTTAATTCCTTCCGCTTTATTCGCGAGGCTCTTGAATATGAGATTGCGCGCCATATCGAAGTCGTTGAGTCCGGCGGAAGAATCACGCAGGAGACACGCCTATACAACTCGAGCGAAGGTAAGACGTATGGCATGCGGTCGAAAGAACAGGCTCATGATTACCGCTATTTTCCGGAGCCCGATTTACTTCCACTGGTAGTGGATGAGAAATGGCGAGCTGAAATCCTCGAGACCCTGCCCGAGCTTCCCGAGGCGCGCCGCAAACGAATGGTGGCGGATTATGGCATCAGCGAGCAGGACGCGAGCGTGTTGACCCTGACCAGAACGCTGGCCGATCAATTTGAAGAGGCGGCGAAGGCGGCGAAGAATCCTAAGCGCGTGGCCAACCTCGTGCAGAGCGAATTGATGGGAAGATTAAAAGCGAAGGGATTGGAAATCGAGCGGTCTCCCATTTCGATGAAAGGCGTTGCCGTTTCCGCCGATCTGGTCGAGAGCGGAGCGATCTCGGGCAAAATGCTCAAAGATTTATATGATCTTTGCTTCGAGCGTTCCAAGGACTTTCCCCAGGTTTATGAGGACGAGGGCAAGCCTGAGCAATCCCGCGATACCTCGGCGCTTGAGAAGATTATTGATGAGGTGATTGCCGCCAACCCTAAGCAGGTGGAACAGTATCGCGGCGGGAAGAAGACGGTTGCCGCGTTTTTTGTCGGGCAAGTCATGAAAGCGTCGAAGGGGCAGGCGAATCCACAGCTAGTTAATGACCTGGTGGCGAAGAAGTTAGACCCTCGACCGCAGTAAGGCTTATACTGTGACGCGGGGGTCGCCAGCCGGACCATTCGCGGACCACGCGATTATCGTGCGATGACCTTGGTCATCTTTTCCGTTTTGATTGACTGAGGTAATGTGGGACGCATGGTACAGGCCAATGGCACCAAGCTGATGGGGCAACCGATGGATGGTGGGACGGCAACGGTCCCAAAAATCAAGAAGTCTTTAATCGAGCATCTGGCCGCGATCACCGACGTTTTCGGGGACGATCGTGGCTTACTCAAGCTCCTTCTGACCTTGAGTGACGACGAGATCGCGGGCGTTCACAAGTTCTCACAAGCATATAAGGATGGCTCGTTTCCGATTGACGTTATGATCGAGCAAGGACCGCCCTATGAAAAGAATGGGATCTTTCCGTAGTCTCAAGCCGTAGTCTCGAAAATCGTGACTTTGAACCACAACGCGCGTGCCCAACCGGCATAGCCTTTTGCCCTGCAAGAAACTGGTACTCAGAAATCCAATAAAACTCCTCTCCGCCTGAATACGCCGGTGCGACCGCCTCATGATTATGCTAACTGGTCAAAATTGACCTTTATCTTCAAACGTTGTGTGTCATGTTAGTTAAGTAATGTCCCGAAACCAAAAAGAATCGAGCCGGGAAACACTGGCTTTCATCAAGGCTGAAATGAACTTTGCACGGACAGTCAAATCAGCCGCTAAACGACGGCTGTCTGTTAAGCGTGCTGAGGCTCTGCTAGAGACTCACCGGCTGCACCTGGGACTCTATCGCCGTGTGGCGGATCGCTTGGGAGTGGACGCTTCTTATGTCAGCAAAGTTGCGAGCGGCACCCGTAACTGTGAAAGTGTGAGAAGCATCTTGCTGAACGAACTCGTCTCGCTTCAGTAGGGCGCGCCGCCAGGAGCGGACGGCAATCACGCGTCAAAGACTTCTTTGACTGCCCGAAGCAGTCCTTGGGAATCCGACTTTGAAACCACTTGCGCGATTCCGGCGGACATAACCTCGTGTTTCACAAATTGGTCTTCCGCGAAGTTTGTGAACATAACTATCGGCAGGCCGGGCATTTTTGTTTTTAGAGCCTTAGCCACCGCAATGCCGTCCATCTCGGGCATGGACATATCCAGAACCATCACATCAGGCTTCAACTGCTGGGCTTTCTCGATGCCCTCCCGGCCGTTGGCAGCTTCGCCGCAGACCTGCCACCCCGACATTGATTCCAGGAGTTGGCGCAATGCGCGCCTGATGACGGTGCTGTCGTCAACAATAAGAATGGATGGCAAAGTAAACAATTTATGAATCCATAGTAAGGCTAGGGCTTGACGCTGTGGGTAGCAATCAGGTGTAAAGGGTATTTAGACGGACAGGGTAACCTTGAAAATCTAATGTATGCCTGTAGCGTTACGAAGCTAATATGGCAATCTTGGACGTTTCTCCTTCTCCCGAACCGTTGTAAGGTAAGTACTACAATAGAGGGCGCGGAGGGATGTGTGAGTGGTTGAAACAGGCAGTCTTGAAAACTGCTGTACCTGAAAGGGTACCGGGGGTTCGAATCCCTCTCCCTCCGCCACTTCAGAACAGAACTGCGAACGCCGGAGGTAGCTGGCTTTACGCCCGACGCGGCGGTGAGTGTCCTGAGCAGGTCGCTCTTTGATCCCATGATTCGGACTTCCTTGTCCGTGACCTCGACGCGCTGGGCGAGCGCGACCGCAATCCGCTACATCGGGCGTGCAGTCTCATTTCGTGCCGGATATCGTCTCATCCCGAGTAATTGCATTTGACTTTGTGTACAAGCGTCTCTATAGCGCCATCGAATCCGGAATGCCTCGGTCGCGCTGACGCGATCACGCAGTCGTATCGGATGTCCTTGCAGACTGCATCGCGACTCGCAGTCCATAAAGCCCCCCCAGAATATCCATGATGGCGTGTGCAACGATCAGCCACCATAAACTGCGTGTTGCGACATAGCCTATGGCGAAGACCACGCCGGCCAAAGCGGTGCCCACGATATTGCGCCAGCCTTGATAGGTATGCGCGAGTCCGAAGATGATCGCGGAGCACGCAACGGCGCCCACAAGTCCGACGACGGGGCTGAAGAACCAGATGAGAAATCCGCGAAACAGCAATTCCTCCCATACGCTCCCTATCACGGCGACGGCGCAGAATAGCGAAAATTCGGTCGAGTTGCGCGGTACGACCCTGATGTTCTTGAACCCTTTTTGAAGTTTCGCGAGCTGTTGTGCCGAAAGCTTCCCAAGGCGGTGATGTCTGATCGCGAAGAATGCCACCAGTACAATGTCGAGAATGAAACCGATTTGGCTGCTAAAATCCGTCGGCGCGCTCAGACCCAAAAGGCCAAATGAGCGGCCAGTGAATCGCCAGAGCGCAATGACGTACACGGTAATTGCGATGCCGCGAACCAGGGTAATCGCATAACGTCGCAACAACGCCCTTTTCGACGGCTCGGCCCCGGACAGCTTCCGCCCGGAGATGACCGATTGCGCCGGAATGAGGAAAAGCGCAATGGCCAAAAGAATGAAATCGAATATCGTGTAATTCTGCATCGCCGACGCCCTAACGCAGAGCCAGCACGGCGCATGAAAATACGATTCGAGTGACATTCCCTAATGACTCCGTTTTACAAGAATCATAGAGACTTTGCAGGCGAGACGGTAGCCCCTCCGCATCGTTTTGGATTTGTGCGAACTGCTATGACCAACCAGCGAATCCACGCGGACGGTATGCTTGAAGAAGACCTCGACCGGCTGCCGTTTGGGGCTATTCAATTAGACATGGACGGAAAAGTTCTGAAATATAACGACTATGAATCGCGCCTCGCGTTACGAAGCTAATATGGCAATCTTGGACGTTTCTCCTTCTCCCGAACCGTTGTAAGGTAAGTACTACAATAGAGGGCGCGGAGGGATGTGTGAGTGGTTGAAACAAGCAGTCTTGAAAACTGCTGTACCTGAAAGGGTACCGGGGATTCGAATCCCACTCCCTCCGCCATACAGTCCCGGACTGCGGAGACGCATTCGTCGGCTGATCGAAGCTGCCTCTGCGAGGCGCTTTCTCCGGGAGAAGTTCGGTGCACAGAGGCCAAAGTGGCTCTTATTCCCTTTTTCACCTGCCGGTTCCGCCAAGTGACACAGGGACCGACGAGTTGCTGGAGCCGAAATACGATTACGGTTTGCAAAGTCGGGAATGAAGACCGCTGTCTGGAGATCTCTCGATAGAGGCATCATTTTCGTTATGCAGCTGGGATCCAATTGGTTTGCCTCTTTTTTACAAGATATTTGCCGCCTTTCATGAAACGATCGGAATCTCATTTAAGGTGGTAAATCGCTGATACGGGGATTCAATGCGTAGACTTGAAGAACTCGATGCTCTCCGCGGGCTCATGCTGGTGTGGATCACTCTCACGCACTTGCCCACAGTTCTGAGTGCCTATGTGAACCAGCCGTTCGGGTTCGTATCAGCGGCAGAAGGATTCATATTCTTGTCGGCACTATTTACCGGCCGCATCTATTTCCGTCTGGCCCAACGCGACGGTTATGCTGCGATGCGGCAGAAGGTGCGAAAACGGACGTTGCGGCTGTATCTCTATCATGCTTTTCTGCTCGGCTTCGTTTTTATTGTGGCTGTTCCCATTGCTGCCGGCGGCACGCGTCCCGGATTGCACAATCTCCTGGACTTTTATTTTGATGCCGGCGCCTGGCGGGCGATTGTGGATGGGGCGCTCCTCATTTATCGCCCACCATTGCTTGACATTCTCCCGATGTACGTATACTTCCTGGCACTCACGCCTCTGGCATTGTTATTGAGCCGAAAAATCGGCTGGAGATATATCTTGGGTGGGGGATTTGCGCTTTGGCTGCTGGCGCAATTCGGATTGCGCCAAGCGTCATGGGACCTGATGCATCGCTACTTTGGCCTAAATATTCCGCTGAATGAGATGGGATCGTTTGATCTTTGGGCCTGGCAATTACTATGGCTGGTCGGGATATGGATGGGGGTGCGATGGGCCAAGGACCAATTGCCGCTCGCGAAAGTTTCCAGACAGCTTACGATTCCTGCCCTGGTCGTAGTTCCTATACTGCTGGCGATGCGTTACGCGATTGGTCGTGGCTTTGAGCTCGGCGGCTACGAACTTTATTTTGATAAGTGGCACCTTGGACTTGCACGGTTGATTGATTTCAGCGCGGTCGGAGTTCTTGTGATTCGTGCGCAGTCGTATCTCAAGCCGCTCTCGATTCGTCCGTTAGTACTGCTGGGGCAGTCCTCGCTACAGGTCTTTTGTACCCATCTGTTTTTCTGTTTTGCCGGCCTCACACTGCTTGGCAATGCTTCGATGTTGAGCGGCTGGAAGCAATTCGGGCTTCTGGCGACCACACTTCTTGCCATGTTGATCACAGCAAAACTGTTCGCCAGGACTGAACTGACATCGGGAGGCATGAGTTCGGCGGCGGCGCAGGAGCCGAACCGGCGTCCGCGGGAGTTTGCGTTTTCTCGACGCTAGTAAGTGATTCCGGGAAGAATACGCATCGCCGCACCTGACTACCTCGGAATCGCAATCTTTTTTCTGCGATAATTTTCGCGATTAGTTCCCGGTCAAGATTCAGGTGATCTGTCACTGGTTCCGGGGGCACACATCCGAGCCACCACGGAAGCCATCAGACGCGTGCCTGCCAAATGCGCGCGCACCCAGGCCGTTTGCTTTGTGAGGCTGTGTGATTTGCAGATGATGGAATATTTACTAAGCGGCCTTCTCCGCGTCTGCAACATTGTTGTAGAGCTTAAAAAATCCATCCACGCGAGTGACCTTCAGGGCGTTTAAGACTCGCTCGCAGACACCCACCAGCGCCAGACTGCGGCCGTCTTTTGAGTGGCTCACATGGGCGCCAACGAGCGCGCCTATGCCAGCCGAATCCATGTAGGGCACTCCGGTGAAATCCAGAATCAGCCGGGGGTTGCTGTTGCCGCGCACCAGAGACTGAAACTCGAAAAGGTTGCTGAGAAGAATCGGGCCAGTGAGGCGCAGCATTCTTTGTCCGTTCGATCCTGCGAGATCTTCGATGATCAGAGGCTCCTGGGGCATCGGCGCATTTTAGCTCCGAGTCAGGGAGAAATTGTTAAAGCAATGTTAATTTCTGGGACGAAGAACTCCACAAGGTGAAAGTCCCCGCCTAACCGGATGTCCCCGGACTGCTGAAGGCCCGCATTGCGAGGGTCCCAATGGTGAGCAGCGTTATCAATGAAATAATTCCAAGGGACGCAACACAATAAACGCACCAGACTCCCAGAACATGCGCTTCAATGCGCGCCAGGTAGAGGGAGAAAGCCAAGCCTCCCAAAGCTGCCGCAAGCAAAACCCGGTACGCTCGCGCGAAGGCCAAACCTGCGATGAGGAAATAGCCCGCGATTCCGATAACGGCGACGGGAACGCCCCCCAAAACCGCGTACATGCTGTGGTTCACGATCCCGCAATCCCATTTTGCGTTAATGTCACAAGGGGAAACAT
>JBOGLB010000268.1:0-5037 GCA_050745965.1 Terriglobales bacterium
GTTCAGTTCTGGTGATTGAACACAATCTTGAAGTGATTAAAACCGCGGATTGGGTGATTGATCTGGGACCTGAAGGCGGAGATCGCGGCGGCTACGTTGTAGGCGCGGGGCCGCCGGAGATGATCGCAGCGTTGCCGGCTTCATACACGGGGCATTACCTGGCGCACGTACTCAATGGAAACAAATCGCATCGCAACCAACAGATTTGAGAAATCGGGTTGCTTATTGACGGGCGCCCTGCGGTTTGCGGCGGCCACATTCTTCACTGTGCCGCTATTGTTCGTGCTGACCCCAAGCCTGCTGGTTGGCATCGCAATCGGACAGACCAAGACGACCATCACGCATCATCGAACTATAGAGCAGGATTCCTCTTCCGAGCTTGCCCAGGCTGAAACCGCCATCGAAAAGCGTGACTACCCCACCGCCCAGCAACTGCTGCAAAAAACAGTTCTGGAATATCCCAACAATTATCAGGCGTGGTTTGATCTGGGATTCGTTTTCCATGCGCTGGGGAAAACGGATGAGTCCATTGCGGCTTATCGAAAGTCGGTTGCCGCCAATCCCAATGTCTTCGAGTCGAATCTCAATCTTGGACTAACGCTGGCGCAATCAAAGAATCCCGAAGCGGAGCAGTTTCTTCGGGCAGCCACGAAGTTGAAACCCACTGCGCACGTGGAAGAAGGACAGGCGCGAGCCTGGCTTTCATTAGCGCATTTCATTGAAGCGGCAAAACCGGGTGAGGCATTGGAGGCGTATCGCCAAGCTGAGGCGCTTAAGCCTGCGGACCCGGAACCGCACCTATCGGCAGGATTACTTCTCGAGAAGCAGAATCGTTTTGAGGACGCGGCGCAGGAATACAAGAGCGCCTTAGCGTTGGACCCATCGTCCATGGATGCCGTGACTGGCCTGGCCAATGCCTACATGCGCGGCCGTCAGTTTCCGCAAGCTGAAGAAATGTTACGAAAGATTGCCACTGCCCGCCCAGGTGATGGCGTGGTTCACCTTGAATTAGGAAGAATTCTGGCAGCGGAAGGAAGGAAAGATGATGCGATTACGGAACTGGAGATGGGACTGAAGATCGCTCCGGGCGATGGCGCGGCACAACGAGACCTTGGGGATCTGTATGCGGACGCTGGGAAATATGACAAGGCAGAGGCTGTTTACCGGGCTTTGGCGCAAAAGAATCCGGGCGACCCGGAGTTGCACGATGTGCTTGGAAAAGCGCTGCTGAAACAGCATAAATTCCCGGAGGCGGAGCAGGAATTCATGGCGACAGTAAGATTAAAGCCGGACTTTGGCGCGGCCTACGGAGATTTGGCCGTCGCCGCCAATGAGAACAAGAACTATGACCTTGCCATCAAGGCCGTTGATGCCCGCGCCAAGTTCCTTCCGGAGATTCCAGTCTCATACTTCTTACGCGCTACGGCCTACGACCACCTGCGTGACCGGAAAGATGCGATTTTGAACTATCATAAGTTCCTGGAGCTTGCGAACGGGCAGTTTCCCGATCAGGAGTGGCAAGCTCGCCAGCGCCTGAAGGCGATCGAGCCGAAAAGGTAAAGCGCAATCGTCATGCGTCCACGAATTGCAATTGCCGCGCTTCTTGCTGCCGTAGCGTTGCCCGCATTCGGCTTCAAGACGGACCAGGAGGAGCTTCCGCGGCTTATCAACCGGGCTGAGTCCGCTTCTGTCGGGCGGCAACCGGGCTTGTACGCGAATATTGCGGAACGAGAATTGAAATTGGCGGATCAGTTGTATTCGGCGGACGACACAGAAAAAGCACGCGCAGCAGTCTGAGATGTAGTCACTTATGCCGATAAGGCCAGCGACGCGGCCATTCAATCCGGTAAGCATCTCAAGAATACCGAAATCAGCATGCGCAAAATGTCTTTCAAGTTGCGCGACATGGAACGAAGATTAACTTTCAGCGACCAGCCGCCTTTACAGGAGGCGTCGGATCATCTCGAAAAATTGCGCACCAGCCTGCTGAAACGAATGTTCAAGAAAAAGAAATGATGCGCTCGCGGGCAATGATCGGACTGTTGATCTCAGGAATGCTGGTAGCCTCCGCAGCCTATGGGCAAAGCCGCCGCGATCCCCTAACACCCCTGGAAATTACTAAACTGCGGGATCAGGCGCAGGACCCCGACCTGCGCCTGAAGCTTTACGTGGAGTTTGCGCGCCAGCGCCTCGACGCAATTGACAAGGTTCGCTCAGATCCCAAAATCACGGATCGTGGAACGGCGATCCATGATGGCCTTCAGGATTTCCTCGACGTTTATGACGAAATGAACGACAACGTAGATACTTTTGACGATCAGAAGGCCGACTTCCGAAAGGGCCTGAAACTCATTATCGAGGCGGATGTAGAGTTCGCGGCTAAACTTCGAGCCCTGCAAAACTCGCTTAATCCAAATAAAGACGACGAAAAAGTTTACGAATTCCTGCTTCAAAGTGCGGTAGAGACCGTTGATGACAGCGTCAAGGATCACCGGCAACTGCTGGAACAGCAGGAAGAAGCGGCGAAGCAGAAGAAGAAACTGAAACACAGGTGATGACTTTTTTGTGCGGTTTCCCAATTTAACCACCAAAGGCACGAACGCGCACGAAGAAACCCGTTGAATCCATCCTTCGTGCGACTTCGTGTCCTTCATGGTTCAACGAATTTATGGGGCTCCTTTCTTGCTGAACAGCTGCAATTGCAGTAGAAAACATTCGTGCTAATCTAGCCGTAACGTGACGGAGCGGCTTCTTCAAATCTTTCATCAGCATTATCGGGAACTTCGTCCCCGCGCCCCTATTCCAGAGTTAACGGTGGAATTTTTTCCTTTCGCCAATCTGAATAACACGATTCGACTCCGTGAGGGGAAGTTGCGGGTACGCCTCTCTGACATTCTGGAAGGTGCGCCGGAAACGGTGCTGCAAGCCATTGCTCATATTCTTTTGGCCAAGATGTATCGAAAGAATATCGAGCGCGAGCATTCAACCCGCTACCGCCGATATGTTTCCAGCCATGACATCGCGGAGAAAGCGCACCTGTTACGGCATCTGCGGGGACGGAAGGAAATCGGCCTTGCGCAGGGGCAAACGTACGACCTGGAAAGTATTTTTGACGATCTGAATATCAGGTTCTTTCACGGGCTGCTGGCGCGGCCCCGTATCGCATGGAGCCGGAATCTATCCCGTAATCGGCTGGGGCACTATGATCCGGCGCACAATGCGATAGTGGTAAGCAAAGTTTTTGATCATACGCGGGTACCGCGCGTGGCGGTGGAGTACATCGTTTACCACGAAATGCTCCATTTGAAGCATCCGGTGAAGTTGCGGGGAACCCGCCGTTGCATCCATCCGCCGGAATTTCAGGCTGAAGAAAAGTTATTTCCCGGTTTTGAAACAGCGAAGCTTTTTCTGAAGCGGCTCTAATGTTGATTTCAAACTCATTTGCGTTGGAAGCCGCTTTGTAACGAAGGTACATACAGTAATCACTGTATTGAGAAGGCAGGGTAGCGACAATAGAATCGCGCTTGCTTCGTTGCCCCAAATCCCCCATTTGGGGCGGCACGTCTTCGTAAGATTTACCTAAAATTTTGTCTACAGGAATCGCGTCAGCGATGGGCTTGCCAACTCGAATAACCGTCCTATGCGTTGAAGACGAAGAATCACAGCTGAAACTCAGGAGAGTTCTTTTCGAGTCTGCTGGATTTGTCGTTTTTGGCGCGCGGACGGGTTCGGAAGCGCTCGAACTGTTTCGGGCAAACGTCGTTGACCTTGTCGTTCTCGACTACTGGATGGCTGGCATGAACGGTTTGGCGGTAGCCACTGAGCTAAAGCGGCTCCGTCCCACGACTCCCATCATTGTGTTGTCAGGATGGACGTCGTTGCCGGGAGAGACGATTGGATTGGTGGATTCGTGGTTTCAAAAAGCGCAGGTGCAGCCGGACGAACTTCTTGGTGAAGCGACGAGGCTGGTGAATCAAAACAGCGACCTGGGCAAATGAACACGCAGTTTCGATCCACGCTGGGTGCAAACGCCACAGGACGTGATTAGCTGAAAACTTACTTCTATCCGATGACGAAAGCGAATCATCCGTTCTCGTTCACCGCAAGCCTCATTTTTATCCTCTTATTATCCCTACTGTTTCTGGTCGCTGGGCTTCCAGAGCTTCTTCATGCCCAAACTATGCAAGCCAGCATAGGATCTGAGAATCCATTACGGCAATTAAGCCTGGAGCAGCTCGGCAATATCGAGGTAACAACGGCTTCCAAGTCTCCGGAAGAAGTATGGAAGACTCCGGCAGCGGTTTACGTCATCACCCATGAGGATATTGAGCGGTCGGGGGCCACAAGCATTCCAGAAGTTCTGCGGCTCGCGCCCGGTATCGAGGTTGCCCGGATTGATGGCGACAAGTGGTCCATTGGAATCCGCGGTTTCGGAAGCAGGTTGTCGCGCTCAGTCCTGGTCCTGATTGACGGGCGCACGGTTTACACGACGTTGTTTGCCGGAACATATTGGGAAGTGCAGGACACATTGCTGGACGACATTGACCGCATTGAGGTCATCCGGGGACCGGGAGGTACGATCTGGGGACCTAATGCCGTGAACGGCGTTATCAACATCATTACCAAGAAAGCTAAAGACACACACGGTACGCTGGCATCGGCTGGGGGCGGCAACGTAGAGCAAGGTTTTGCAAACCTGCGCCATGGCGGCGACAACGGTAAGACGCTCGATTATCGAGTCTACGGCAAGGGCTTTAATCGCGGTCCTGAATACCACAGCGATGACCAGAACTTCGACGGCTGGCGGGGCGGCCAGGCGGGTTTCAGGATGGATTGGGCAAAGAATGAGCGGGATAATTTTACGGTTCAAGGGGATATTTACGACCAGGCGGCGGGCGAGAGCGTGCAGGGCACCAGTTACACACCACCCTATTCGCAGATATTGGATGGCGCGGCTCGCTTGTCCGGCGGAAATATTATGGGCCGCTGGACAAGAACACAGGGCGAGGGCAAGGACATTCAAGTCCAGGCTTACTA
>JBOGLB010000269.1:0-4942 GCA_050745965.1 Terriglobales bacterium
CGATTCCAGGGTCGCGATGGTTCAGAGGCCGCATCGCATTAAATAAATGTGTGGCGTGGCGGGCGCCAGCGTTCACGGCCGCGCGAGTAGTTTCAAAATCGGCGTCAGAATGCCCAAGGCTGACGCATACCCCGAGCGCGGTTGCCTTGGAGATTAATTCGAGAGCGCCTTCCAACTCCGGGGCGATCGTCATGACTCGGATGTGTCCGCGCGAAGCCTCCCAAAATTGTTCGAAAAGTTCCAGCGACGGCCGCATTAGATTGTTGGGAGGATGAACTCCTCGCTTCGCATGGCTTAGAAATGGACCTTCGAGGTGAATGCCGATGGGCCGCGTCCGCAACTTGGCCGGGTTTTGTTTTGCGGAGATTTCTATCGCGTCGGCCAATCGTCCCAACGCCGCGATGGTGGTGTCCACCGGCGCTGTAACTGTGGTGGGGAAGTAGTTGCCTACACCATGCTTCGCCAGCAGTTGTTCGATGCAGGGCATGGCGTCCGGTGAGGCTTCCATCACGTCACGCCCAGCCGCGCCGTGAACGTGAATATCAATGAAGGCGGGTGCGAGAATTGCGTCCGCGTAGTCAAGGATTTGGCAAGTGGTTGGAAGCTCGCGAGATTCCCGCGAGCTAATTTCGAAGATGGTTCCGTCCTGCAACAACAATATTGGCTGCTCGATGCGTTCCAGCGGAGTGAAAAGCGTGGCGGCTGTGAGTGCAATCATGAAATCAGTTTTGTATGGAGGACCGCTTGACGCTGAGATTCACGCTGGATCCATCACCAACAAGTTGCTCCGCTTCGCACCTTTGCCCGCTATCCACATTTATGCGACGTACAAGTAAATTTTGGTGCCATCGAAGGGACTCGAACCCCCACACCCTTGCGAGTACATGGACCTGAACCATGCGCGTCTGCCAATTCCGCCACGATGGCAATGTCTGATATGCGGCAAACCACAAGGTCCGCATCAGGAAAGAACAACGAACAATATTCTACAGGCGCGTCGGTGCGTGTCAAACCACGGCCCTGTTTTTGAGGTCATCCCGAGCTTGCGAAGGATCCGGCGTGGGCAACATACGTGGTCGAGGTTCCACGGGGCTGGAACCGCCTATCCTTCCAGTTTCGCAGTCATAGTGATTTCTGCTTTGAGCACTTTCGACACTGGGCATCCAGCTTTGGCGTCCTGCGCCGCTTTTTGAAATGCGGCCGCGTCGCCCCCGGGAACCTTCCCAGTGACGTCCAGATGAATGGCGGTAATCGCCCAGCCGGAATCCTGCTTATCAAGTGTCAGTGTGGCTTTGGTGTTTATGCTTTCCGGTTTCAGGTTGGCAGCGCCAAGCTGTGCCGAAAGGGCCATTGAAAAGCAAGCCGCATGAGCCGCCGCGATTAGTTCCTCCGGGTTGGTGCCGGGAGAGTTTTCGAACCGCGTCATAAAAGAATAAGGAGTATGTGACAGAACGCCGCTGGACGCCGATACTTCTCCCTTACCATCTTTCAAGCCGCCCTTCCAAACCGCACTTGCATTGCGCTGCATTCGAATCTCCTCATGAAAAAGTGATTTCGTTTATTGTAGATGGGCGAGAGGACTTGCGCCAGATTTCAGCGGAGCTGGAGTGGATCAAGTCTTCAATATGGGTCACGGACAGGGATTTTTTCGTTGATTTTAAATCCCTTACCACGTGTACCTCAGCTAGCTTCTTTATGTCGCTGGCGGCGGGCGGCCCAATTTTTCAGGGTGAAAATGAAGATGCGCGTGCCAGGGACGGTGCGGCGTAGTGAGTCATGATTCGCAGGCTGATCAGATAACCATGTCGGCTGCTGGCCCATTCAAGCCTTCTTTTGGCTTGAGTCGGGGAGTTCCACAGGAACCAATGCCCAAACCTCTTCTTTTAAAGCTCGATAATACAGACTAGTGATATGACTAGTTAATACAAAAAGCACACACATCACTGACGGATCGTTCTCGGCACAATCCTTCTCGAAAAACGTTAAACTAGCTTATTGCAGGCCGGAAATTTTGCAGGAGGGGCAATCCTCATGAACAGCTTCAACAGCCGTTCCACCCTAAGCGTTGGCAATCGCGATTATCTGATCTTTCGTCTCGACTCCCTCGACAAACAGGGAATCTCGACCAAGCACCTGCCATATTCTTTGCGGGTTCTTCTGGAGAATCTCCTTCGCACCGAAGATGGACGCAACGTGAAAAAGGAAGACATCCAGGCCCTCGCCAAGTGGAACGGTAAGACCTCCAGCGACAACGAAATTGCGTTCACTCCCAGCCGGGTTCTTCTACAGGATTTCACCGGCGTCCCCGCCGTCGTGGATCTCGCCGCCATGCGCGATGCCATGAGCAGGTTCGCCGGCGATCCCACTCTGATCAATCCGTTGCAGCCCGCCCAACTGGTAATTGATCACTCGGTTCAAGTGGATTCCTTCGGAACCTCTCAATCATTCGCCCTAAACGCGGAAATGGAATTCCTGCGAAATAAAGAGCGCTACGCCTTCCTGCGCTGGGGACAAACCGCCTTCCGCAATCTGGCCATCGTCCCTCCCGACACCGGAATCGTGCACCAGGTCAATCTCGAATACCTGGCTCACGTAGTTTTCGTAAACGAATCGAATGGCAAGCGTACGGCCTACCCCGACACGCTCGTCGGCACCGACTCTCACACGACAATGGTGAATGGATTGGGCGTGCTGGGCTGGGGAGTGGGCGGGATCGAGGCTGAGGCTGCAATGTTGGGGCAGCCGGTTTCCATGCTGATTCCGCAAGTTGTCGGCGTGAAATTGACCGGAAGATTGCGTGAAGGCGCGACGGCTACTGATCTGGTGCTGACTATCACCGAAATGCTTCGCAAATTCGGCGTGGTCGGCAAGTTTGTGGAATTTTTCGGTCCAGGACTGCATGAACTCGCGCTCGCGGATCGCGCGACCATCAGCAACATGTCCCCCGAGTATGGAGCAACCTGCGGAATTTTTCCCGTGGACAAAGAAACTCTCAACTATCTTCGTCTCACAGGGCGCTCTGAAGAACAAATCGCCTTGGTCGAAGCCTATTGCCGCGAACAAGGATTGTTCCACGATGCGAAAACTCCGGAAGCAGAATATTCGGAACTGCTGGCGCTTGACTTGGATTCGGTCGAACCCAGCATTGCCGGTCCTAAACGCCCGCAAGATCGGGTTGCGCTTTCAGAGGCGCGAAAGTCTTTTGAGCAGGCGCTTCCTTCATTGCTTAAACAAAATGCTCAGGGTGCAGGAAACGGATCAAGCAAAGGAAACGGCAATCTTCGTCATGGAAGCGTAGTCATCGCCGCGATTACCAGTTGCACGAACACGTCCAATCCGTCGGTGATGATCGCTGCCGGTTTGCTTGCCAAGAAAGCAGTAGAGCGCGGATTGCAAGTCCCCAGTTGGGTAAAGACTTCGCTTGCTCCCGGATCGAAAGTCGTCCGCGATTATCTTGATCGCGCCGGACTCACCGGATATCTAGAAAAACTAAAATTTCATATCGTCGGATACGGCTGCACTACCTGCATCGGAAACTCCGGCCCTTTGCCGGAAGAAATTTCGCGCGTGATTGACGAGAAAGATCTGGTTGTGGCCTCCGTGCTTTCCGGCAATCGCAATTTCGAGGGCCGCATCAACTCCGAGGTTCGCGCCAACTATTTAATGTCTCCGCCGCTGGTAGTCGCCTTCGCGCTGGCCGGACGCATTGACGTTGACCTTCGCAAAGATCCCGTCGGAAAAGATAAGCAGGGAAAATCCGTGTACCTGGCCGATCTCTGGCCTTCGCAAAGAGAAGTGGAAGAGACTATTGAGCAGTCAATTTCTTCCAGCATGTTTCGCAAGAGCTATAGCGAAATCTACGACGGCGACGACCGCTGGCGTTCGTTGCCGGTTCCCGATGGCGAAACCTACGCATGGGACGAAGCCTCCACATACATTCGCCGCGCGCCTTATTTTGATGACATGACCTTGAAGACGGGCCAGATCGAGGAAATCAAAAACGCGCGGGTGCTGGCCATCCTCGGCGACAGCGTGACCACCGATCATATTTCGCCGGCCGGTTCCATTAAGAAAGACAGCCCCGCCGGAAAATATTTGATCGAACACGGCGTAAAGCCGGCTGATTTTAATTCTTATGGATCCCGCCGCGGAAATCATGAAGTCATGGTTCGCGGCACCTTTGCCAACGTGCGCCTGCGAAACAAGATGGTTCCAAAACTCGAGGGCGGATTTACCCGGTATCTTCCCGACGGCGCGGAGATGACCATTTTTGAGGCTTCCGAAAAATATATTGCCGACGGCGTTCCTCTGATAATTATCGCGGGCAAAGAGTATGGATCAGGATCGTCCCGCGACTGGGCCGCCAAAGGCCCGCTGCTGCTGGGTGTTCGCGCCGTGATTGCGGAAAGCTACGAACGCATCCACCGCTCGAATCTGGTTGGCATGGGGATTGTTCCGCTTCAGTTCGTCTCCGGAGAAAATGCGCAATCGCTGGGACTAACCGGCGAAGAAGTTTTCGATATCTCGGGAATCCGCGAGTTGACTACTAGTTTCGCGGCCGGCGGCCAAGTTAAGGTTCGAGCAACGTTCGAAGGCAAAATGAAAGAATTCAAAGCTCTGGTAAGAATTGACACGCCACAAGAAGCGCAATACTACTCCAACGGCGGAATCTTGCAGTACGTGCTGCGCCAACTTCTGGCGACAAAGCAAAAGCCCGAAGCCGTCCACGCGTAAATCTCTATCCGACGGGTGCACCGCGTCTCGCCGCTTTTGCGAGACGTGAACAGTGGCCGTGAACTTTACTGACGAGCCGTAAGTGGTGGGATTTGCTTACGAAGCGAGAGTGACAGAAGAAGAAGACTTCGCGAAAACGCTTCCCGTGAGGGCAATCCAACTAAGAACGATAATCAGTAATCGGCATATTGTTCGCATCACCCACCCA
>JBOGLB010000270.1:0-3874 GCA_050745965.1 Terriglobales bacterium
GTTAAGCCGCGAGTTTTTGCAGACGGCAAGACAACTAACCGAGCGAACCGGGGCGTTGCTGCTCATAGATGAAATTCAAAGCGGATTGGGGCGTACTGGCCGCTACTTTGCATATCAGCATTACGGCGTAAAGCCAGATATTGTGACGGTGGCCAAGCCGCTGGCTGCGGGGTTGCCTCTTGGTGCGATTCTCACCACAAACCTTGCGGCAAGCGGAATGCATCCCGGGATGCATGGCACGACCTTTGGCGGGGGTCCATTGGCTTGCGCTGTAGCGATTGAATTTCTGCGCATTCTCGACGGACTGATGGGACACATCCGCGAATTGGGCGAATATTTTCACGCGGAGTTGGAAACTTTGAAGAGCAAGCATTCGTCTGTTCGGGAAGTCAGAGGGATGGGGCTGATGCTTGGCGCTGAACTCGACTCTTCCAACACAGCCAAAGCAGTGGTCGCGCAATTGTTGCAGCGAGGCATCCTGATTAATCGTACACACGAGACAGTGTTGCGTTTTTTGCCGCCATACATCATCGAAAAGAAGCATGTGGATCAAGTGATCCGCGAGCTTGATTCAGCTTTGAGTGCGAATTCCGCAAAGCCCGTTTTTCAGAAAAGAAAGTCCACGAAAAGGAGTCATTGAAAGTGATCAGCCAACCAATGAGCAGTCCGCAGGTGGCACGCCCGGGTGCCGCCCCGATTTTTCCGTGCCAGGACCTGGTTTCCATTCGTGATTTGGGAGCTAAAGAGATCAACGCTATATTCAGCCTCGCGGCACGCCTGAAATCGCATCCGGCAGATTTTCGCACCGCGCTTGCCGGCAAGCACGTTGCCATGTTTTTCGAGAAGCCTTCGCTGCGGACCCGCTTGACGTTTGAGGCGGGAGTCGCGGGATTAGGCGGCTCAATTACATTCGTGGATCAAACCTCGGGGCGGCTCGATGCGCGCGAAACATTGAGCGACATCGCGCATAATCTCGAACGCTGGGTAAGCGGGATTGTGCTGCGCACTTTCGCTCACAGTACGGCGCAAGGAATGGCTTCATATGCGCGCGTTCCGGTCATCAACGCGCTTAGCGATCTGGAACATCCGTGCCAGGCTCTGGCGGATTACTTTACGCTTCAGCAACGGTTTGGAAATCTGAAGAAGATTTCCCTGGCATACGTGGGGGATGGCAACAATGTGGCACATTCTTTATTGCTCACGGCGGCATCAATCGGTTCGACGATTCGCATTGCGACACCGCAAGGCTATGGTCCCGATGCCCAGATCGTTGCCGATGCGAAAGAAATCGCGCGGCATACCGGAGCTACCATCGAATTACTTACTGATCCTCAAGAGGCAGTTGCGGGCGCTGATGCCATCTATACCGATGCGTGGACCAGCATGGGTCATGAGCACGAGGAGGCTGAACGCGCGCGTATCTTCCCTCCTTATCAAGTGAACGATACGCTGGCTGCCGACGCTGCGCCTCATGCGGTGTTTATGCATTGCCTTCCGGCACATCGTGGCGAAGAAATTACCAATGAGATTATGGACTCGCCCCGATCGGTAGTGTTCGATCAGGCGGAAAGCCGATTGCACGTGCAGAAGGCTATCTTGATTTCATTATTGGGCGGCGAGAACACTCGCATGCCGGTTAGGAATGCACATGCCTGAAAAAGTTGTTCTTGCATATTCTGGCGGACTTGACACTTCAATCATTATTCCGTGGCTGAAGGAGAACTACGCCTACGATGTTATCGCGATGGTGGGCGACGTGGGCCAGGGCGACGATCTGGATGCTGTCGTCGAGAAAGCATATAAGACCGGTGCGTCCAAGGTGGTAGTGGAAGACATGCGGGAAGAATTTCTGCGCGAATATGTTTTCCCGACACTGAAAGCGGGCGCCGTGTACGAGCACAAGTATTTGCTGGGAACATCCATGGCGCGTCCGGTAATTGCCAAGCATCAGGTCGAAGTTGCGTTGCGCGAAGGCGCCCCCGCTGTCGCGCATGGGTGCACTGGCAAAGGAAACGATCAGGTTCGTTTTGAATTGGCATATCAAGCTCTCGCTCCTGATCTTAAGATCATCGCGCCCTGGCGTGAATGGACGCTGAAGTCGCGCGAAGATTGCCTCGACTACGCGGAAAAACGCGGTATTCCTGTGGACGCAAGCCGGCAGAAGATTCACAGCCGCGACCGAAATATCTGGCACATCAGTCACGAAGGAGGAGAACTGGAAGACGCGGGGAACGCTCCGCTGGCCACGACCTGGCAGATTTCGCGTTCTCCGCAGGAAGCCCCAGGCCGGGAGGAGCAGGTTTCAATTGGCTTTGAAAAAGGCGACCCGGTTTCAGTAAATGGGATGAAGCTCGATCCGATTTCGCTGGTGGAGTTGTTGAATGAAATTGGTGGCCGCAATGCGATTGGAAGGATTGATCTGGTGGAAAATCGTTTTGTCGGCATCAAGTCTCGGGGCTGTTATGAAACTCCGGGAGGGACGCTGCTGGTCCTCGCTCACCGCGAGCTTGAAGCATTGTGTCTGGAACGTGATCTTTCGCACTTCAAGCAGCACGTCGGATTGAAATATGCTGAGCTCGTGTACTTCGGGCTGTGGTTCACTCCATTGCGCGAGGCTCTCGACGCCTTCGTGGAGAGCACCCAATCCAACATTACCGGTGTAATAACGTTGTCCCTTTACAAAGGAAATGTTTCGGTAACGAGCAGGCAGTCGGAGCATTCTTTGTACCGGACCGATCTCTCATCGTTCACAATGGACGAAAGCTACGATCAGAAAGACGCGGCTGGATTTATCCGCATCTTAGGGCTGCCATCGCGCTCCCGTGCTTTGATGGAGAAGCCGAATGCAGACAACACAAGATCCGAGGTTGCGAGATGAAGATGTGGTCTGGCCGTTTCCGGAAGCCGCTAAATCCGGCTTTTGAGAAATGGCAGCGATCATTTGGGTTTGACCATCGGCTGTTGGCCTACGAAGTCGAAGCCAGCAGTGCGCATGCGCGTGCTCTGAAGAGCGCGGGTATTCTCGCGTCCGACGATTTGATCTCCATTTTGAAGGGCTTGGAAGAAATTGGAAGGCGAGCGCTAGAAACTCCGAGTTTTCTCGAAGACGATGAAGCTGAGGATGTTCATCATTTCGTCGAGAAGCAACTTGTCGCCATCGTCGGCGATCCCGGGTACAAGCTTCACAGTGGACGCAGCCGCAACGAGCAAATTGCCACCGACCTGCGGCTGTTTATTCGAGCTGCAATTGACCAACTGACGGCGGAAATATCGGAATGGCTCACCGTGCTGCTGGATCGCGCCGAGCAGGCCGGAAATTCGGCGATGCCCGCTTATACCCATCTGCAACGGGCTGAGCCAGTGTTGGTTGCGCATTGGCTGCTTGCGTATCTGGAGATGTTTCTGCGGGATATGGGCCGGCTTGCCGATTGCCGAAAGCGGCTGAACGAATGTCCATTGGGTTCGGGGGCCGTTGCGGGAGCAACGCTCACGCTTGATCGCCGAACGATGGCTCGCGACTTGGGATTTGATCGTCCAACTCTAAATAGCATGGATGCGGCCAGCGATCGTGATTTCGTCCTGGAGTTCGCTAACGCCCTCTCGATGATTGGAATTCACCTGAGCCGTTGGGCGGAAGAGATGATTTTATTCTCTACTCAGGAATTTAATTTTGTTCACTTGCCGGAGTCGTACTCGACCGGCAGCAGCGCCATGCCACAAAAGAAAAATGCGGATTTGCTCGAATTGACCCGGGCAAAGGCCGCCCGTCTGATTGGAAACAGTAGCGCGCTTACCGTGGCGTTGAAGGGATTGCCTTTGGCCTACAACAAAGATCTTCAGGAGATGCAGGTTCCGTTATTCGATTCGGCGGACA
>JBOGLB010000271.1:0-3427 GCA_050745965.1 Terriglobales bacterium
GTAATTGGCAGCGGAAATCAATTCGCCCATGCCGCGTGCCAGGCTGTTGCCGAGCGCCCCTCGAAGGCTTACAATCCGCTGTTTCTCTATGGCGGCGTTGGCATGGGACAGACGCACTTGATGCAAGCCATCGGACACGAGGTTCGGCGCCGCCTACCGCAAGCCGCCATCTGCTATGTTTCCAGCGAGAAATTTACCAACGAGATGATCAACTCGCTGCGTTACGACAAGATGACGAGCTTCCGCGACAAGTTCCGCAACGTGGACGTCCTGCTGATTGACGATATTCAATTCCTGGCTCAAAAGGAACGGACGCAGGAAGAATTCTTCCACACTTTCAATGCTCTGCATGAGTCCATGAAACAGATCGTGATTGCCAGCGATCGCCCTCCAAAGGAATTGGCGGAGGTTGAAGATCGCTTGCGAAGCCGGTTCGAGTGGGGACTGATTGCAGACATCCAACCACCCGACCTGGAAACCAAAGTCGCTATTCTCCAGAAAAAATCGGAGCAGGAAAAAGTTACGCTGCCGACCGATGTTGCTTTGTACATTGCTTCGAATATTCGTTCGAACGTCCGTGAACTTGAAGGCGCGTTAATACGGCTAGTCGCCCACTCGTCGCTGATCGGCGCGGAGATCACCCTCGCTTATACCCAGCAAGTACTCAAGAATTTTATTGATTCCCAGGCCAGAAAAGTAACCATCGAATCCATACAGAAAGCCGTCGCCGAGCAGTTTGGGTTACGAGTGGTGGAGATCAAAGCGAAGAACAATTCGCGTTCGATTGTTTATCCCCGGCAAATTGCGATGTATCTGGCCAAACATATGACCGAAGCTTCGCTGCCAGAGATCGGCCGGCAATTCGGCGGTAAACACCACACAACTGTTTTGCATTCGGTCGAGAAAATTGATCAGGTTCGCAAGACCGACAAAGATTTGAACAGGCTGCTGAATAAAATGACGGAGCAACTGGGTGGGTAAAACGCGGCGATTGCTCCAATTTCCACCAACGGTCCTGGTCTTCCTTGATGGCGCCTGTGAAGTTTATGTGGAAGTTGTGCAGGAGTAGGACGGAAGCGTTTCGACGGGACTTGGGATGCTCCGATGGGCAGTCAACATGGGCCTGATTTTGGACACGAGGTTCGACCATGTAAGTCGCTCTAGTAGTAGTGATTTGGCAAGTTTTCCACTTTTCCGGCCAACCTACTGTTACTGCTGGTTTTAATAGTTTCTATTTTGGTATAAGAGAAGTATTCAAAGTAGCAAACCGCGCCACGGGAGATTCTAGTATGCCGGTAGAAGCAATCGCATCCGCAACCCTAACGGCCACAATGGAAATAACGGTCAGCAGACTCGAACTTTTGCGGGAGCTGACCGCGACACAGGGAGTGGTCGAACGAAAGACCACAATCCCAATTCTTTCAAATTATTTATTCGAAGCCGGCGGCGACAAACTTTCTCTCACTGCAACGGATCTGGATTTAAGCCTACGCACCTCCTGCTCGGCGAAAGTAAAAAAAGAAGGCTCATGCACCATCCCCGCCCGCAAACTGCACGACTACGTGAAACTTCTGCCCGACGCTGATATCACCATTAAGTTGCTTGAAAATCATTGGGTGAGCATTCGCTGCGGGCGTTCGAACACAAAAATGGTTGGCATGGCGCGATCGAACTTTCCAAGCCTGCCAGCCTTTCCTACAGCGGGGGTAGTGAACATCCCAACGCAGGTATTGCGCAACATGATTGCGAAAACCGGGTTCGCCATTGCCAGCGAAGAATCGCGCTACACGCTGAATGGCGCGCTGATGGTATTGAAGCCCGAATCCATAGTCATGGTTGCGACCGATGGACACCGCTTGGCCCACATTGAACGCGGCGGAGAGAAATTCGAGGGAGTCTCCGGCGAACTGAAGACGCTTGTTCCGAAAAAAGCGATGGACGAATTGAAGTCGCTGCTCGATTCGACCGATGCCGAGGAGGTCGAGTTCGCAAAAGACGAATCAACGCTATTTTTCCGCATCGGCCAGCGCCTCTTAACCTCGCGCCAACTCACGGGACAATTCCCGAACTACGAAGCAGTTCTTCCCAAAGACAACAGCAAGAGCATCAATTTGCGCGGCGGAGAACTAAGCTCCGCGATTGCCCGAGTCGCCCAGTTTGCCGATGAACGGTCCCGCGCCGTGCGCATAAAGTTGGAAAAGGGAGAACTGAAACTTTCCGCGTCCTCAACCGAAACCGGCGAATCGGAAGACACAATGGAAGCCGATTACACCGGCGAACCGCTGACCATAGGCTTCAACGCCCAATACATTTTGGATTTTCTCAAAGCTGTGGGCAGCGGCGATGTAAAACTGGAACTAAAAGACGCTCAATCCGCAGGCCAACTCCGCCCCGCCGAAAACGAAGATTACAAATACCGGTATATCGTAATGCCAATGAGGATCTGACGCCGTTTTTTTGGCAGTTTGACCAGGCCTATCTCATCAGGAACTGGATAGTCTTGGGGTTCATTGTGGCAGGGTGATCAGTCCTCAATTGTTACTCGCTTAGAACGCCCATTGAATGTGATAGACCAATTTCTCAGGATGTGTCTACCAATCAAGATTGCGTAAGATCGCTCTTTAGCAAAAACAGCCGAAACGATCCGAATGGGGTCTAATGGTCGTAAATCGGTTCCTGGGAAACTCACGGCACCTGCGTGTTCCCAACACTGGTGTGTAGCACCAATTGCTGTTATCTCGCTTCCTTCACTGGTTTGAAAGAGCTTGCACCTGTTCGCAAAAACCTTGCTAATAACCGTGACGGATGCACCTGTGTCCAACAGTGCCCTCATTGCACGAGGCTCCGGATATTCAAGGCCAATAGCGCGCCCGGCCTCGATCACGTCGTGTGAATTCATTATGATGACGTTTATGCACGGGCCAGGATCGTTGTGATCGAAAGGATTCCAAGGAAGGTCAACGTGCGCCATGCTATGACACAAAATATACCGGTTCGGTCACCCAAACCTGCTTTACGAGGAAGACTCGGCGAACACCAAACTTCTTCAGCCCAGCCTTGAAAGCTTCGGCATAACTGCCGAAGAATCCTTCTGCAACGATGTCATCTTGAATCGCTACGTAAGCCCCAGGGTGCGAATGCCACCAGTCTTGACGGTGTGCCTCGAAGACTGTGAGCTCCGTCGAGAAAAGGCCGGCCGCGGACATCTGATCCCTCCAAGATGTTATTACCAACTAGTAGGCACGACATTCAAAAAGATGTTATTGCGTTAATGCACTATAACGCAATAATGTAACAATACTAGAGTGCGAGTCAATAGCAATCTGGCATGAGCCCGAGAGAAAAACACGTTCCGGATGATGCTCTGCGAACTTCGGTCTGTCTCACCGCTGAAGATAGGGCGGCCATCAATTGGATAAGAGAAGTG
>JBOGLB010000272.1:0-15864 GCA_050745965.1 Terriglobales bacterium
TTCGAGTACAGTGAGTACCCGACCCGGAACTGCCGTCGGAAGAACCTCACCAAGGCCCAGGGTGAAGAAAGTTTCTCCGCTCAAATAAAGGATCGTCCAGAGATTGATTTTCTCACTGCCAAGTTGCACATGCTTTCCGAAGCCGTACTGCAAAAATGCGAAACCGAGAATCAAACAAAAAGCCCAAAGCGCCAATAGAAAAATCAACGACAGTGGCCCGAAATATCCCAGGAAATTCTCGCGCCGGCTTGAGGTCTTGATGTGGCGAGCCAGTGCTCTCCAAGGCCGCCAGGTTCGGCGGTAAAACCATGCGGTGAGCCGAAAATGGCGCTGAACCCGGCGCGGCAGGACGATGGTTTCAAACGCGTCAAGCAGAACGCTGAAGATAAGAACCAGACCTGCGACAGTGGTGAGTACGTACATTTTCAATCAGATGACAGCGTGGCCGGAATGGTAGCAGAATTCGACAGGCTAGTGCTCGACCAGGGATGTCTCTATCGCAGAAGTGACGTGGGTGGAACGAGCAGCGTAAATGCGTCAGGCACAATAGAAATTTCCGCGGGCAACGTTCCGAGAAGTTCGCCGTCGGCTTCCACAAAAATTCTGGATTTGTTTCCTATTAACGCGGGACCTGCGCACGTCACCTTTGCTGTGTCCACTAATTCAATTCCCGGCACGGCCCATTGTTGGCCAAACAATCCGCGCAAAATGTATGCGAGATATAGCAAGCGATTTTGCGTTTTGAATAGCACCAGCCGCAGATCGTTCCGGACGAGAGACGCGCCGGGCGCGAGTTCCCTAAGCACGCCGCCAAATTGCGTGATGCGGACGGCCAAAAGCTGCGAAACTTCTTCCCATTGGGATTGATTGTCCGGGGACTTGTCGTCCGCACCCACAGCCGCTTTCACCTCGAAGGTCCTCATGTCATGGGTGAGCCAGAGCCGGGTAGCCTTCAAATAATAGGCCAACATGCCGAAGCGTCCCTTGATAAGCACATTCAGTTTGTAAAATAAGTGGGCATCCACTCCCACTCCAGCAGTCACTGTGAAATAACGGAAGCTGGAGTGATCGGAAAAATCCTGGAAAGCAATTCTTCCAGCAGCGACACGTTGAGGACGGGAAACAAGAGCCGCATGAGCTGCGGGAACGGCCGACAGCGGAATACGAAGATCGTGGGCGAGAGTATTTGCGGTGCCCAGGGGAATAATGCCGAGAGCAACCTGTGTGCCGACCACTGCCTGCAAAACGTCGTGGATTGTGCCATCTCCTCCGCAGGCAAATATCGTGTCGCATCCGTCGGCAATCGCTCGCCGGGCTTGCTCGCTCGTCCCCGCTGAGGAGGTTGTTGGGGCGGCTGTAGCATCGAGTCCAGATGAATGCAACACTTTCAATGCAGCCTCGATATCGGCGACGCGACGCTTTGGGCGGCGTCCAGAGAGAGGATTGTAGAGAAGAATTGCCTTGCGCATGGAAGGATGACGGGGGAAATTGTACTACGCGCCTTTCGGGGTATCTTTCAGTTTGAGGTGGATGCGCTGGCGCTTTTTTCCTGCGTGGACCCAGATAGAGTTTTTTCCGCCAGGCTAGAGCTGGCGGCAAGCTTTTGCATTGACTTCGTAAGGGCGTCTATCCTCTCTTTGTTGCCAAGTTGATTTGTCAATGCGAGCAGCACGCGATCCGCATTCTCACAAGTTGAACGGGAGACTTCGAGCAACGCAATCAGGGAATCAACATGCAGTTTCCACAAAGAGGAAGAGTTCCCGGCGCGCTTCAATTCCTCGAGTTCGGTGGTAGTGCGGGCGGTCACTGCGACAAGCCGTAACTGCAATCGCGCAATGCTGGCCTCCAAACTTTTTTCTTCCAGATAGTCGGCGCCATAGGCGTCGGCTTCCGCATTGGTCAATGCCAGATTGAAGAAGCGCATAGGAACAATCTGCCGGAACTTCGGGTCGGCGACACGAACGAAGACCCTGATGGACTCCTCAACTTGCAGCAGCTTCGACTCTTCCGCCGCAATTTGTTGCGGCGTCAGGGCGGATCGCATCGCAGCTACATTAAGGACGGGCTTCGGAACTGGCCGAGGGTCGGCGTTCTGTGGCGGTGAGCTTTGAACTTTGACCGGGTTCCTTACCAGTTGCGGGATTCGGCGCAGTGGCGGCCTGCGTTCCAAAACTTTTTTCAGCTGCGAAACCCGCCAGAATTTTTGCAAAGCCTGACCATAATCCAGGCTCAGCAGTTCGGGCTCTTTCAGGCTGCCGACATCTTCGACGGTGACGTCAACTCCATCCACGGTTCCCAGGATGCTGCCACCCTGCTGTTGCAAGGCTTCCGCAAAGTTTTTGATTTCGGTCGTCGCAGCGAGAAACAAGTCGTCGAACTTTCGGCCAAAAGCAACATTGTAAGGCGCTATGGTCGCCAACACTCCGGGGTGGTAAAAGGAAGAATCGAATGACTGTTTGATCTGACGGACCATTGGAAGCGTGCCGGAATCGAGAAGCGAATACAGGTCGCGGTAATCTTCCACCTGTTTTTGAAGAGCATCAAAACGTCGCAGCAATTGAACATGCTCCTCGGGCAATGAGGGGACGTCAGTATCCGCGAGAATTTCAATCAGCGCAATTTCAAACGGGGCGAGGGGCAGAGATCCGTCCAAACCGTATCCTGTGCGCTCCCATTGACCCGGCACTCTCGGCCGGCGATACAGAAACGTCGCAATCAGATCGGTCTTTTCGCGATTCACATCGCTGGGATCCTTTTTGCGGGTAAAGTAGCGAAGCATGGCTTCGGCGATTTCGGGATCGGTGTCGGCGGTAAACGCACGCCTCAACATGGCTGGGGTGATAGCCATATCGAGCAGCCGCAGCCAACGGCGCATGGAAGACAGGGTTTCCGTCACGGAGCCGTCGCTCTGCTGTAATGAAACAGCTTCCAGCCCGGAGGGCACGGGAACCTCTCCCCCTACTGAGTCCTGTAAAAGTTTCTCAGAGAAGCCTTGTACGGTTGCCAGAATGGCAAGTTCCCATTTCGGATCTTCGACCAACGTCTCCCCTTGGACCCTCCTCGCTGAGGGTCCGGTAACAAAAAGGTAATACCTAAGTTAAGACTAACTCGCATTGATCTACAAGACTGTCTTAAGGGTGGACACTAAAGTTACATGGGGCTCGGAAGGAAGAAAGGGACGCCACGAAATTGGCGTCGTGCTGGAGCCAGCGAAATTTCATGGCAATGTCGGACCGGGCAAACATTCTATCCGTTTAATCTCCGCCGATTCTGAATCTCATGCCTGCTCTGAAGTTCACTCCCAGCGAAGGGTATCCCGTTACCTCCTCATATGATTTATCCAAGGCGTTCTGAATATTGAGATATGCGGTGACGCGCGAGTTCACGGTGTACCATCCGCCCGTATCCACGCGCACATATCCGGCCACATGATTAATGCCAAAACCAAAGAAATCTGAGTCTACCCTTCTTCCCACGAAACTTCCCGCAAGACTTCCACCCCAGCGGCTTCCCAGGTATGTCAGCAAGGCGGTGGCTGAATGTTTGGGACGTAGCAACAATGGCTCGCCGGCGGCCAGCGTTGGATCACAGAAATTAGCGGGCGTGCAGAGAGGGGCTTCGAGAATTTGCGTTGAGGTGTAAGTGTAGGAAGTGTTGATCGAAATTCGCGGGCTGATCTGCGCTTGAATTTCAGCCTCGGCGCCCTGCGCGAGCGACTGGTTGACGTTTACATATTGTCCGACGAACGTTACCGGATCAACGGTGGCGTATTCCACTTGATTCTTGAACAAATTGTTGAAATACGTTGCTTTCACTGTGAACTTCGACCCTAGAAGCGTCTGCTGAACGCCGGCTTCAAAATTTCTATTCCGTTCAGGCAGAAGGTTGAAATTAGGAATGCTGAACGGAGGGCCCGCGAACGATTCGTCGAAACGCGGTTCTTTGATACCAGTGGCGTAGGAAAAACGCAGGCGGGTTCCTGAAAAGATACGGCCGCCGCGCAATGCCTGAAGAGCCAGCGCAATCCGCGGGACACCCGTGTTGCCGAATCCGCCATTGTGAACGAAGCGCTCCCCGGCAACGATTGTGAGGCGCCCGAGCACGAGCATCTGCTGGCCATACAAGTCATGGTTCAGTCTCAAGCCATGATCAATGGGAGGGGAATCCAAGTCTCCGACAAAGCCGTTTTCATCTTCAAAACGGTATCCGAAAGTGGTTTGAGCCCAACTTCTTTCGACATAATTTCCCTGATACTCGACTCCGGCGCGATTAAAATTTCCAATCGTATCGAAAGGCGTATCTATGCTGAAGCCGCCGATCGAGCGTCCGGGGTCGGCTACGCTATCAGTGTTGGTGCGCTTTTCGTTGGATTCATAGCCGGTGAATTTCTGCGTCCAGCGGGAATTATTCGCGACCGTTAGCTCGAGGCTTGAGAGCACATTATTTTGCCGCGCGCTCTGATCGAGGTCCGGCGGGAAACCGAACGTTTGCCCGGCAAAATTCCACTCCCCTTGCACACCAGTGACGCTGTTGTCATGGCGCGTACGCAAGCGCAAGGAAACTTTGTCGTTCAGCGCGACGCCTAGGTTTGCGCCTTCCAGCGAATTCGAATATGCGTCATTGGGTCCCTGCCCAGTGGTGTTAAATTGATTTCCAAAAACGTTATAGTCAAAGCGACCTTTCGACCCTGAAAGGGATGCGTAGCCGTTAGCGGTCCCGAGATTTCCTCCGTCAGCGCCAAAGGTAAGCTCAGGAGTAGGTGTGTTGCCGGTTCGAGTCCAAATCTGCATAACACTAGTCATTGCATCTGAGCCGTACAGAGTGCTCTGAGCGCCGCGCACGAATTCCAAACGATCCGATTCAGTAAGTGGAAGCGTGCCAAAATCAAAACTTCCGCCGGGCTCATCAACCACAACGCCGTCCACAATAACTTTGTTGTAACGCGAATCTCCGCCTTCCACGAAAAGGCCCGATCTGCCGCCGCGCTGCCCCGCCGAATTTACGACAGCTCCGGGCAAGAATCGCAGCGAGTCCTCGGCTGCAATGGGATTTTCGGTTTGAAGCTGCGCTGCACTCAGTGTTTCGACATCAGCTGCCGTTGTTTCGGTGGGCACCGGAGTGCGAGTGGCAGTAACGACAACTGTTTCAGCCTGAGAGGCAAGGCGCAATTTTATGGTTGTTTCCAGTGGTGGACGCGAAGCGTCAATTGTCTGGATAGTTTCGGCGGCAAAACCGGGCGCAAGGACCCGAATGGTGTACTCCGAGCCTATGGACGGAAAGATCACGATACCTTCCGCCGACGTGAATCCCACAGCCGCTGGTTTTTCCTGATTAGCCTGAAACAGCTCAACCTCGGCTCCAGCGATCGCTGCCGATTGAGGATCTAGAACTGTAATTTTGATTTCCGCCGCAGATGCAGCGGCCGAGAGAACAAGCAAGCAAACGAATAGTCGAGAGAACCGCATGCACTCCTCCTTTGACACGCGAAAGGGGTTTGTGTTGGCGGTTCGCGCCGGTCTCCTGGCTTTGCGAGTAAGAATGCTTGTTATTTCGGCATCCGGCTAGTACGACCGGCCTTCCCAGAGTTTCCTCCAGTTGGCGGCCTTAAGTTTCCTCGCTTACAGTTGCGCGGCAGCGCGGGATTTACACCCGCTTCCCAATCTCATCGCATGATGAGAGCGCGCGAACCAATAGATTGTGAAAGAGCAAATCCGATGCAGGGAATTTAATCGTTCAAGGGCGAAAAAGTCAAACCTTCTCTAACACCGAAATTGCGTCAGCCGCGTAAGCGCAAGGCTCGGCCCCACCCCGCAAGGGATTTGGAGTATTCTCGACCACAAGCGAAGGGTGTCGGGGCTTCCCATAATATTCCTTTGTGGCTGGAAACGTTGGCTTTGAGCCATTAAGATAGTTTGAGTCTGGCGCTCTTTCGCTGTTACGCTTGACCTCTATATATGGACGATAAGAATCGGGTCTCTGGGGATGAGCACGGCGACGGGGAAAGTCAGACGGCGAAAAAGCCTTACCGTAAGCCTAGTTTCCGCTACGAGGTGGTTTTTGAGACCGGGGCATTGCGGTGCGGAAAGGTCAACCAAACGGAAGGACAGTGCCATTTTAATCGAAAGAATTCGTGATGTAGCCGTTGGGAAAAACTCTTGCCCGGAGAAATTTCGTTGAGTGAGAAATATGTTTCGAGGAGTGACGCGATCGCAGCCCGCCAGCTAGGCGGCGAAATGATGATCATGTCGGCGGTGGATTCGACCTTCTTTACTCTCGATGAAGTCGCTACTTTGATATGGCAGGCGGCTGACGGAAAGACGCCGCTTTCGCAAATTGCGGCCACGATTTGCCAGGAATTCGACGTTGACCAGCAACAAGCCGAACGCGACGCTGAAGAGTTCGTCAACGAGCTTTCCAAGCACGGCATTCTGTTTATTTCGGAGAATCCAGTGCCTACTCGCCAAGCTATCCAGAACGAATAATGAATCCGGTTTGGCTTGCAGCCAATAAGCGAACGCGATTCCACGTGATTGGGTGAGAAGTCCTTCTTTCACGGGTGCCCCTCTGATTGCACTGCACTGAAGTCCCTGACCTATTGTGACCTTCGAGGGCGGCGATCACCCTTGCTACTGTTGTACCTGTAGCAGACCTTTGTCCTGGTTCTCCCCGAATTCGTCGCGCTTAACGTCAAACTCATTCATCGAGATCTCTTGCGCGACCTCGAAAAACCCGTATGAGCACTGAGCCAATACGAGTGCAGGAAGCCCACATTCAGGGCAATTCCGTTCATGAAGTCCGGCTTGATAAGAATCAGCAGCGCGAAATTCGATTGAAAGAAATCCTGGATAAGAGGATTAGCGATTTAGGCCTCACCATCGAATCCTCCGCGCTGCATCGCGTCGTTCAACAACTTTACCGCGAGCTTGAGCGCAAAAAGATTACTAAGTTTCGTCCACTTTGCTATTTATCCGATGAGTGGGGATGCCCGTCCGGCGAACCGGTTATCGGCATACCTTTTTATCTGGCCAGTCCCGATCTCTCATTGTTGGAAAAAGGCGCGAACGATCTTGAAGATGCGCGCGAGATCATGATGTATCTGCGTCACGAGGCTGGGCACGCCTTCAATTACGCGTACCGCCTGCACCGCACGCCACAATGGAAGCAATTGTTCGGATCGTTTCGCCGCCCCTACCGCGATAACTACAGGCCCGTGCCGTTTTCAAGGAATTATGTGCGGCACTTGGCGGGATGGTATGCGCAAAAGCATCCCGACGAAGACTTTGCGGAAACCTTCGCGGTGTGGCTCACACCCGGTTCAGGATGGCGCAAGCGCTACAAACATTGGGGCGCGATAACGAAGCTGCGATATATGGATCGCATTGCGCGCGAACTGGGTGGTATTGATCCGATTCGGCGGCGGGGCGTTCCTGACGTGACGGTAGATGAGATGGAATCTACCGTGGGGGAGTTTTACCGGAAGACAACGGAAGAGGTTGCGTTGGGCGATCTGGCGCTGGATACGGATTTGCGGGATATTTTCAACGCATCGAAGAGGCGTAAAGCGGCAGTTCCGGCGCAGAATTTATTGCGTCAACACCGCAAATCGGTCGTGGACAAGATTGCATATTGGACCGGGGCTCAGCGGCCACTGGTAAGAAAGCTAATTTCAGTGATCGAGGAAAAAACCGGTGAGCTTGGATTGCTTGCCGATCGCGGACGCGAATCCGAGCACCTCACCAACATCACTGTCTATGCCACTGCGCTGGCCATGAACTATGTCGTGCGCGGAAAGTTTGTGCAGCCATGACTTCCTCACTTTGCCTCGAGGCTGATTTGAATGACTGACAGGCATTTAAAAGTCGCGGTGCTCTATGACACTTGGGGAGAGTGCGAGTCGGCGGAACAATTGACGACAAAGTCATCCGCGAGCAAGAGAAAATCCTGCAAGAAAGTTGGCTGCTCAGAGAAAGAAGACCGCGAAGAAATTTCTGAGGCTTTGTCCCAGCTTGGACACGAGCCGTTTTATCACGTGCTGGACGGTTCCATGCAGTCGCTGAACGTTTTATGCAAATGCAAAGCTGATCTTATTTTTAATTTGACGGAATCATTTGCGGGCGACGACACGAAGGAAACAAATGTTGCGGCGTACCTGGACCTTGTGGGAATTCCCTACACTGGAGGCGGTCCTCACGCGCACTTTCTTGCACAGGATAAGGGACTTGCCAAAAAAATGTTCGCTTTCCATGGGGTTCGGACCCCGTACTTTGCGACGGCTTATCGCGGGCGGATTGAGCATGCGCACGATGTTTCGTTTCCCTTGATTGTAAAACCGATGTCGGAAGATGGCTCGATTGGCATTGATGCGGATGCCGTGGTACATAGCATTAAAGAATTAATGGAGCGCGTCGAATATATACAGGATGAGTTCGATTCTCCGGCGCTGATCGAGGAGTACATTGAAGGACGGGAAATTTACGCGGCGATTTTAGGAAGCTACGAGCGGGCACAGGTGCTTCCGCTGATCGAGCTTGATTTTTCCCGGATGCCAAAGGGCCTGGCAAAAGTTGCGACCTACGATGTAAAGTTCGAAAAAGATACTCCGGCGCACAAGCTGACAAAATCTGAAGTGGCGAAAAACCTGGACGACGAAACTGTCTCCCGTTTGGCGGAAACTGCGCTCGCTGCTTACCATGCCGTGAAGCTTCGCGACTATGGCCGGATAGATATGAGACTTTCAGCGAGTGGCGAGGTTTATGTCATTGAAGCGAATCCAAACCCCTGGCTTGCGAGCGGCCACGAATTTGCCATGGCTGCAAAGGAATCCGGACGCACCTATGCCGGTTTAATCGGCGAAATTGTGGAGATGGCAATGGCTCGTTCCGTCAACAACAGAGCGCGAGCAAAACGCCAAGGCGCATAGCTTACCTTCTCGGCAACCTCGAAGTGATTTAAACTAAAAGTCCTCGATCACCAGGCTGCGGATATCTCGAAAATCGAAATGTTCTCTTTTAAGACATGCACATACCGTCCACCTCATCGCGCGCCGATTAGCGCGGTTCTTTTCCGCTGCGTGGCGGCATCCGTTGTGGTGCTTGGTATTGGTGTGAAAGTTGGATCTTCCCAGAGTGCGGAGCCCGCAAGTCTTGATTCTTCGCAGATCATTCAATTTCTTAGTACCACCATTACTTGGTATCACCAGACCGCAAGCGAACAACAGTTGGTGACGGAGCCTGCCGACCTAACTTTTTTTCAGGATAATCGCCGCGTTGCCAAACAGGTCGTCCAGCTTGCTTTTGAGTTCGCGCGGCAACAAGCGGACGCGCAGGCCAAGCGGCGGCGCCAGATTCAATCTCAAAACGGCGTTCCCTCTCAGTATCAATCGCTGATTCAAATGGCGGAAAAAGCAGATCAGGAGGTTCAGCAAACTCAGGCTGAAATATTTCCTCTTCAGAAAAAGCTGGAGACCGCGCCTGCGAGCAAACGCGCTGCCATACAGACGCTAATTGCAGAGACTCAGAGTGAAGTATCTCTATTCAGCGCTCGCCGCGATGCGCTGCGCAGCATGGCCGACTTTGTGACTGGAGCTAACGCGAATGGTTTGGGCGCGAGTGGATTGCGGGCTCAAATCGAAGAACTTGCCCGGTCGGTTCCTCCATCTGTGAGCAATTCTTCAAGCGCGAATTCAGATCAGAACGAAAGCGCGCAGGACTCCGCGAAATTGGCCCCCATCGCCAAAGAGCCTCCTTCTGGGATATGGGGTCTGGCAGCCGACTTGTTCGACGTTTCCCGCAAAGAGCACGTCCTGAGCCAGGATATAGCCGCTACTGATGGTCTGATTCACAGCTCCAGCCAACTTCGCGAACCGCTGATTGCAAAACTGAAGGCCATGATTCAGAGTGGCGACCAACTGGCGACGGCGGCGGACACGAGCACGGCAGCGGGTCTAGCCCAGGAAAAGCAACAATTGGATAAGCTCGCGGCCGATTTCAGGTCTACGGCAGCCGCGATTCTGCCGCTGAGCAAACAGGGAGTGGTCTTAGACCTTTACAAGCAGGGCCTCACCAACTGGCGGGATTCCGCCAAAACGGAATTCAGGGCGGAACTAAGAAACTTATTGGCGCGGCTGGGAGTTTTGCTGGTCGTAATTTTGACCGTCATTATATTGGGCAGGGTTTGGCGGCGAGCCATTTTCCGTTATGTTCACGATGTGAGGCGCAGGTATCAGTTCCTTCTGCTGCGTAGAATAGTTCTGTGGGTAGTGATCGCGCTCATTATCGCGTTCACGTTTGCCACGCAGTTAGGTTCGGCAGTTACATTTGCGGGATTGATTACCGCGGGTGTTGCCGTAGCTTTGCAGAATGTGATTGTTTCAATCGTTGGATATTTCTTTCTGATTGGGAAATTTGGTATCAGGGTTGGAGACCGGGTGCAGATTTCGGGCGTGAATGGAGAGGTGGTGGATATCGGCCTGGTACGCTTCCATCTAATGGAAATTGGTTCTGACTCGCAGCCGACTGGGCGCGTGGTCGCATTCTCGAATTCAATCGTTTTTCAACCGGCCGCGGGCTTGTTCAAGCAAATTCCCGGGACGAATTTTTTATGGCACGAAATTGACCTGATTTTTTCGCCGGAGAGCGAGTACCACGTTGTCCGCGAGCGAGTCACTGCCGCTGTGAATGCAGCGTTTGGGGAATACCACGAAAAGATGGAAGATCAACGCCATCAAATGGAAATGACGCTCAGCTCGATTTCCGCGACGGAGTTGAAGCCGAAGATCCGGTTGCATTTTACGACGGGAGGCATTGAAGTGAATATTCGCTTTCCGGTCGAAATGGGCATGGCTTCGGAAATTGACGACAAAATCATGAAGGAATTGCTCGCGGCGATCGGGAAGGAGCCGCGGCTGAAGCTGGTCGGATCGGGAATGCCGACGGTGAACGCGGAAACGTAAGCCGCCAATCGCGGCACTTCCTCAGCAATCTCCCCGTTCAGATCGTGACATGCGTTAGACTGACCCGCAATGCCCTATCCTGAGCAACTTCTCGCCGCCGTGTTGCAAGCACAGTTTCCTTATCCCGACGGCCTCATTCACCTTTTTGTGGGTGGAAGCGAATTGCACGGAGCCAAGGTGAAGGATACGGACGATTTAGACATCTACGGTGTCTATCTTGAACCTCCAGAACTATTGCTAGGACTGGACAAGCAAGACTTTTACGTCTGGAGCACAGCAGGCAACGAGCGAAGAAATGGCCCTGATGACATTGACGTGTGCCTGTATTCGTTGCGCAAGTGGTCGGGTCTGGCAGCGAAAGGCAATCCGACAGCCTTGCACTTTTTGTTTTCGCAAAATTATTTGCAGAAAACAGAACCGTGGGAAGGAATTGTGAGGAATAGGGAAGTGTTTTTGTCGCGGCTGGCAGCCTTTCAGTTCCGTGGATTTGCAGAGGCGCAACTTCGCCGGTTACAAGGGTTCGGGACTGGCAAAAAGGGCCAGCGACACGAGTTGATTGGGGAGCACGGGTATGACATTAAAGCTGCGATGCATGTAATTCGGCTGCTCAACGAAGGCATCGAGCTGATGCGCTCGGGCGCGATCACATTGCCTCGTCCTGAAAAAGATTTGTTGATTACTATTCGCACTGGGAAGTACGGGTCCCTTGAACGAGTGTTAAAGCTAGCAAATTCCTTATTTATCGAACTCGAACTTGCTGAGGCAAGGAGCGTATTGCCGGAAAAGGCCGACAGAAAGCTGATCTCTCAACTGCTCAGCGATACTTATTTGCGGTATTGGAATGGCTCGTCCCCTGCACTGGAGTAATTCGCCAGCAATAAATCGGTGCTACAGGCCAAGGAAGTTCTCCATGAGCTTCTTGCCTTCGTTGGTCAGAACACTTTCGGGGTGGAATTGTACGCCTTAGACCTGGAATTTGCGGTGGCGCAAACCCATGATGGTGTGCGATCCATCGCGTTCTACCGTGGATGCGCTAATCTCAAGCTCTTCCGGCAAGTCTTTCTCTTCGACGATGAGTGAGTGGTAGCGCGTAGCTGTCATGGGCGAAGGAAGATTTTTAAAGATTGTCCTGCCGTCATGTTTTACCTCGCTGGTTTTGCCATGCATGAGGTTCGGCGCCCGGACTACGTTGCCGCCAAATGCCGCGCCCAGGGCCTGATGCCCGAGGCAAACTCCCAATACCGGAATTTTGCCGGCGAAGGCGCGAATCAGTTCGATGCTGATGCCTGCTTCTTGAGGGGTACATGGTCCCGGGGAGACTATGATGCGGCCCGCGCCCAGGGCTTCAATCTCGCCGATTGTGACCTGATCGTTACGCCGAACGACGACTTCAGCTCCCAGTTCCCCCAAATACTGCACGAGGTTATAGGTAAAGGAATCGTAGTTGTCGAGAACGAATACCATCTATTCAGCTTATCCTAGCTTACTAAAAGAAGTTTCTTAGAGCTGCGCCGATATAGAACATGCTTGGGGGGGTGACCCTAGTTCCGCCTGAGTCCGGCCCGGAAACTTGAGAACAGTCTTGACAGCGCGACTCCCAGCCCCCATGCTTACAGTGATTTGACCGATAAAACCATCGCCGACGGCAGTCCCGAGAAGCGGGCAACGCGCCGTTTCGCATTGAAGCTCCCGGTTTCGGTGTCCCAGTCCGAAAATGAGTCGGAGCTAAAGGCTGCCCAGACTCGGGACGTAAGCGCCCGGGGAATCTGCTTTTATGTTGACTCGGACATTGCCGTGGGTGCGGGCATTGAATTTACATTCACCCTTCCACCTGAGATTACCTTGACGGAGAGCATTCGCGTGAGATGTAAAGGGAAAGTGGTGCGGGTAGACAACGGTAGCGAAAACCGTAAAGTAGCCGTCGCGGCTGTAATTGACGAGTACGAGTTTCTTTCTGGGCCGCAATAGCCTTAGACTTTTTCAGCAACCGCGAAAGATGCCGATCTTTCGTGTTCCTTCCGTCACTTTTCTCTGTAGCTTGCAGATGTTATTGTTTCTTTTATAGGTTATTTATCCCGCAATGACGTTCTTGCAGCGTATTCGCCTCCCTTTTGCCGTCTTGTCGCTGTCGGCAGGGATTGTAGTTTCAGGTTTCGCCCAAGCGAATCCGCCGTCCAATGGACCCTCAGCATCATCGTCCTCGGCGGCTGAGACTGAACGCCCTGCGGTTGTATTGCGAGTCAGAGTACTTCTGACGAAAGACTATCCGGCGCTGGAAATCGTCACGGATCGTCCGGTCGTTCCTTCCATACACAAGCTTGATTCACCATCAAGGCTCACGATTGACCTTCCGGATACGAGCATGTCGCTACAGCACAAAGAGATTCCGATCAACACCGACCAACTGGGGGAGCTTCACCTCGACGAAGAAAAAGGCGCAAATCAAGCAGTTCACATGGTTGTTGATTTACTAAAGCCGCTGGCCTACACGTGGGAGGCCGCGGGCAACCGACTCACCATCAGGCTTCAGTCAACGGAGACCGAAACAGCGGTGGCTCCCGCGCCTAAGCCCGTCACGCCGCCAGCACAGGAAGGGATGACCTCAGCCGCACCGCCCTCGCTTCCGGCTCTGACTTCGGGAACTCAGACAGGACTTGTTCCGGTAACGCCGGGCGGATTCGGCGCCGTTATATTTGCCGGCAATCGAATCGAAGCAGGCTCAACGATCACGGCGGGAACAGACACCGCCGTCCTCAGTTTAGGAAGAAACGGGGAAGTCCATCTTTGCCCCAGAACCACGGCCTCGGTGACCACGTCCTCGAACGGACACGATCTGATGCTGGGAATGAGTACTGGCTCCCTCGAAACGCATTACAATCTCGGGGCTTCGATTGACTCGGTGCTCACTCCGGACTTTCGCATCCTGCTGGCGGGACCAGGAATCTTTGAATATGCAATTAGCGCCGACAGCCGAGGCAATACATGCATCGGCGCGCTGCCGGGAAATACCCGTTCCGCGATTGTTTCTGAACTGATGGGAACCGGAAGCTACGAAGTGAAACCAAATGAGCAGGTAATGTTTCATTCCGGACGACTGTCCGCGGCCGATCACAACATAGTAGGAAGCTGCGGATGCCCGTCGCCCGTGCCTGTAATGCGTGCCTCCCAACCTTCTGGTCCGGTAATTCCAGATTCAAAGGTGCCCTCGTCGGTGCAGTTGGCGCAAGGCAGCACTCCAGCGAATCCTCCACAGGCGGTGGCAGGAAGTGGCCCTGAATCCGGGATTCCCGCCCAAGCGCAACCAGAGGCCGGATCGGAAACCTCGGCGCCTCCGCCATCGAAACCTAACGATGTGCAAGCACAGGTCGAAGCGCCATTGATTTTCCGGGCTTCCGATTTGCCTCCGGTAAAAACGACGCCAGCCGGAAAGTCGAGGGATTCGCGAAACGCGTCCAACGCCGAAGCACCGGCACAGCAGGCAGTTCTACCGCCGTCGAGAATCACCATTATCACAACCGAGAAACAGCATCACGGCTTCTTTGGGAAGGTAAAAGGCTTCTTTAAAAAGATTCTTTAAGGGAATCTTCCGCTAGCGAATTCCGCTTTCCATATCTTGCGGCACCGTCACGCGCCTTACGGATTGGCCCGCGGGTAGTTCCGCAAGCAACTCTCGTGCAGTTCGCTTCAATAAGGGATGGCGCACGCCGGGGGCAATCTCCGCCAGGGGTTCCAGCACAAACCGCCGCTCATGCAGCGATGGATGCGGAATTGTGAGGCCCTCGGCATCAATTACGGAATCTCCAAAGAGCAGAATATCTATGTCAATAATCCGCGGGCCCTTTTTCTGCTGACGCCGGCGCCCCATGCTTTGCTCGATTTTGAGAATCGCCGTGAGCAGTTGTTTCGGCATTTTTTCGGTATTGAGCCTGGCAACGCAATTCAAGAACCAGGGTTGGGCGGTGAATTCGACGGGCTCCGTTTCGTAAATTGAAGAGATACCGATGATCTCCCCAACGTCTTTGAGGCGGTGTAGCGCAGTGGCTATATTGGCCATGCGATCTCCGATATTTGAGCCCAGGGAAAGAAAGACGACCTTATGCACGGAAAGTAGTGTCCCGTTTTCAGTTCAAACTTGCTACAAAAAACTTGCGGCGGCTCGATCATTCGCATTAATCCCAGGCATTTTTTTCTTCAGCCGACGCTACAATAGCCTCTGTGAGCGTAGCCTCCACGCCGACTGTTCCATCTTCTCAGGTCTCAGCCGCTCCACAATTCACGCTCAAGCAGAGAATTCTGTTGTCGCTGATTACATGGGCCGGCGTTGCGGCAATACGGCTGATCGCGCCGACGCTGAAAATCACAATTTCGTTTGAAGATGGGGCGCCAGCCGGAGTGGAAGACCGCCCAATGGTGCTATCGTTCTGGCACAATTGCGTTTTCCCGGCGATTTATGTCTGGCGCAATCTAGGCATTCGAGTAATGTCAAGCGACAGCTTCGATGGCGAATACACCGGACGAATCATCCGGAAATTTGGGTTTGTTAAAATTCGCGGATCAAGTAGCCGCCGCGCAGTTCGCGCAGTGCTGGAGATGCGACGGGAACTCGCGAATGGCCAGACGGTCGCTTTCACAATTGACGGCCCCAAAGGACCGAAATACGTAGCTAAGCCCGGGCCGGTGTTGTTGGCGAAGGCAACCGGGACCCCGATGGTGGCGTTTCACATTGCAATTGACAATCCCTGGATTTTAAAAACATGGGATGGCTGCATGATCCCGAGGCCTTTCTCGCAAGCTTTCATGCGAGTCAGCGGGAAAATCATGGTGCCGTCGAATGCCGACGAAGGACAGATGGAAGGGTTTCATTCGCAACTGCAAATGTCGCTGGATCGCGTGCGCGAATTCGCTGAGGCAAA
>JBOGLB010000273.1:0-3928 GCA_050745965.1 Terriglobales bacterium
TCTTGGCGGCGACGATATTGACAATCTGCTCATGGCGATTGCGATTACCGACATCAAAGGCGACCTGGGCCTCGATGTTTCGCGCAATGGCGAGATCGTCGCCACTATCCGCAAAGCCGTGATCGAAGCCAAGATTGCATTGTCATCGCAACCTTCAACGAAACTTACGATAGACCTTCCGCAAGGCGAGAGTTATCTGCGAGAAATTACGCGAGAGCAGTTTGAAACGTTAATTGATCCGGTGATCAATCGCACGATCGGCCCCTGCAAGCAGGCTTTGAAAGATGCCGGGTTAACGCCGGAACAACTCGATGAAGTGGTTTTAGTGGGCGGCTCGACGAGAATTCCCAAAGTGCGCGAGCTCGTCAAACAGTTATTCCATCGCCTTCCGCACACCGATTTGAATCCAGACGAAGTCGTCGCCTTGGGCGCGGCGGTGCAAGCAAACATTCTGGCGGGCGGATCGGAAACCACGCGGGACATGCTGTTGCTCGACGTGACCCCGTTATCTTTAGGAATCGAGGTTGCGGGAGGCGTCACCGACAAAATCATTCTTCGTAATTCAACAATCCCTGCGTCAGCAACCCAGCACTACACGACGCAAGTGGACGGGCAAGCGAATGTCGCAATCCACGTGTTACAGGGCGAGCGCGAACTTGCCAAAGACTGCCGGTCGCTGGCTCGATTTGATCTCAAGGGCATTCCTGCCATGCAAGCCGGACTCGCGCGCATCGAGGTCAAATTTCTCATTGACGCCAATGGCATTTTGCACGTAACCGCGCGAGAACAACGCAGCGGAAAGGAATCGGAAATCGAAGTTCAGCCAAGCTACGGCCTCACCGACGAACAGGTAGAAGGCATGATCCTCGAATCGTTCGACTATGCGGAAGACGACTTCCGGCAGCGCCAGGTGATCGAAGCGCGCAACGAAGCTGACACTATTCTCGCCGCGCTCGAAAAAGCCAGAACCAGCCCCGCATGGGGACAGCTAACCACCTCCGAAAAGCAGCGAATCGCCGCTCAGGAAGAGACCCTGATCCAATCCAGGAATCAGGACGATTACAACGCTATCCGCGCCGCGATTGACGAATTGAATCAGGGCACTATGCGCCTGGCCGAGTTAATGATGGATACAGCCGTGACCACCGCGCTCAAAGGCAAGTCAATGAGCCAGGATGACATGGCGGAAGGCATTGCTACGGCACATCCGGTCGCGAAAGCGGAGTTTGAATGAGCGAAACCGGGCTTTTTTCCGTCAAAAGCAAACAGCAGGGATGGCGAAGCTTTTAACATCCGTAACTACGGCCGCTGCTGCCGGCTGATCTACGTTGCGCCGAAATTTGCTGAGGGCAGAGATAAGCAGAGATAAAATTATGGAAGAGAAAAATAGTAGCGTAGGAACAATGACAGAAGAGCCGTTAGGCGAAAACACGGTCGAAGTTACATTTCTTCCCGAGGGAAAAACTGTCCAATTCGAGCACGGCAAGCTTCCCTATAAAGATCATGGCAAAGAGGAGTCCGTGCTGGACGTGGCTCTCAACAATGGGATCAAGCTCGACCACGCCTGCGGCGGCAATAACGCCTGTACCACGTGCCATATTTGGGTCAAAGAGGGCGCCAAGAATCTTTCCGAAATGGAGGACGACGAAGCTGACCGCCTAGACATGGCCGCCGATCTGCAACTAAACTCCCGGCTGGGATGCCAGGCGACAGTCATTAAGCCCGGCAAGGTAGTGGTTGAAATTCCGGCGTGGAACCGTAACTACGTTTCGGAAGAGCATTGAGGAAAAATCGGCAACCACGAAGGCCGCTTCAGCTTTGCTCAGGGCAGGCTCAATTGCGCGAAGGAAATTCATAATTCGGCTGCTTTCCTTCGTGTAAATTAGCGCCTTTTCGTGGTTAAATGTTATTCCCGTTTATTAAGGAGCACGCATGCCGAAAGACCTCACTTGGGACGACGCCGACGATATTGGAATTCTTCTTTCTGAAAAACACCCTAACGTGAATCCGCTGGAAGTCCGCTTCACCGATCTACATCGCTACGTGACCGAGCTTTCCGAATTCAAGGGTGACTCCAAAAAGTCCACGGAAGGCAAACTAGAAAGTATCCAGATGGCGTGGCACGCTGAAGTTCTGGATCGGACTCAGGGATGAATCGTCTTTGCCCTTGATCGCCGCGGCATCCTCGCGGAAAGTCACTCAGGTTTCCTTTCTTGAATCTCTCCAATCGAATGAATTCTCACGCCAGGGCTTGCGTCACCCATTAGAATGGAACATGCGCCGTATCCGGGCGCTCACCCTGAAAACTGAATATCATCTCAAGGATTTATAACGTGAGCCGATCTGCATCTGTGAATGACGAGAGTTACGTTTTAACCCTGGAGGAAATCGCGAACCTGGCGGCAGAGGGCGGCAAGCCAGCCGAAACTCTGATGAATGTCGTCGCACTGATTGCCAAGCGATTTGACACCGAGGTGTGCTCGGCATACTTGCTGGAACCTGATCGGGCCAACCTGGTTCTGGCGGCCACTCTGGGACTTCGCCCGCAGTGCGTGGGAACGCTTCGCATGGGCCTGCAAGAAGGTCTGGCGGGTTTGGTCGCGGAGCAGGTGCGGCCAGTCGCCGTCGAACAAGTGAAGAATCATCCCCGGTTCAAATATTTCATTGAGGCCGGTGAGGACGAGTATCAATCCTTTCTCGGGGTTCCGCTGATTGATCGTGGCGTCTTGCAGGGTGTCCTGGTAATTCAAACTCTCGAACCACGAGTGTTTCGCGACGATGAAGTTCGAATGTTGACCGAGGCTGCGGCTCAAGTTGCGCCGATTGTAAGCGAAGCCCGCACCCTGGATCGCTTTATCGCCCCCGCGCAAGAGCGCCTTTGGACCCTTGCCCGAAACCTTTGGTGGTCATGGGACCACGATTCCAGCAGCCTGTTCCGCGACTTGGATCCAATTCGCTGGCGTGTTTTGAACCACAACCCGATCGCGCTGCTTACGGAAATTCCGCTGTCGCAAATCGAACGCCGTGCTCGGGAGTTAGTGCTTCACAGCCGCATCAACTATGCCTTTCGCCGTCAGCGCGAATATCTCGAAGCGGACCACACGTGGGGCGCAAGGCATGCCGGAATCTTGCGGCCTCGTCCCGTGGCTTATTTTTCTGCTGAATTCGGATTGCACGTTTCCATTCCTGAATACTCGGGCGGCCTAGGCGTGCTTGCGGGCGATCACATTAAAAGCGCATCCGACTTGGGGATTCCCCTGATTGGGATAGGCCTCTTCTATGGTCAGGGATATTTCCGCCAGCATCTCGATCAGAACGGATGGCAGCAGGAAGACTACATCGAAACCGATATCAGCCAGTTGCCCATGGAACCTGCCATTGGGAAAGATGGCGCCCCGGTAATGGTGCAAATCGAGACTCGCGGCAGCTCCATCAAGGCCAAAGTTTGGCGCATGAAAGTTGGCCGGTGCGATCTGCTTCTCCTTGATTCCGATACGGAGGGCAATGCTCCCGAGGATCGCGAACTTACCTCGCGTTTATATGGAGGCGATGGGCGCATACGCATCCGCCAGGAACTACTGCTTGGCGTAGGTGGTTTCAGGGCCCTGCGGGCGATGGGTATTACCCCCGGTGTACTCCATTTGAACGAAGGCCATAGCGTATTCGCGGTGCTCGATGCAATTTGCAATCGCATGCACGACGAAGGTGTTGGCTTTGATGAGGCCGTCCCGAAAGTCTCGCGTGAAGTCGTATTCACCACGCATACTCCGGTACCTGCGGGACATGATTGTTTCAATGCTGACCTGATTGAAGAGCATCTTGGGCAGTTGCGCGAGCAATTGGGCTTGTCGCATGACCGCTTCATGGATCTGGGACGCGAGTATCCCGGGAATCGTGATGAGGAATTCTGCATGACTGTGCTCGGACT
>JBOGLB010000274.1:0-5580 GCA_050745965.1 Terriglobales bacterium
GATTTATTTCAATTCATTTTGAAGATGGCCATGATTATCGTGCTCGCTTGGGTCGCGGTCTCGAAGATCGGAGGAATGCAAGCCTTGCAAGCGCGTTTGCTGGTGATCGAAAACAACGTACATCAGACCGGCGTGCACACGGCAAACCCGGTTGCGTTCCTGCCCGACTTCAGCGGCGGATGGACAAGCAACGCGCTGTGGACGCTTCCTCTGCTTACTTTTTTTGTGTATTTGGTCATGCAATGGTGGCTGGCATGGTACCCGGGGGCGGAGCCCGGCGGCGGAGGATACGTAGCGCAGCGAATGTTCAGCGCCCGCGATGAAAAGAATTCCCTCGGCGCAACTTTGTGGTTCAACGTGGCGCACTATGCGTTGCGTCCGTGGCCGTGGATCGTTACCGCGCTGGTGGCCATCGTTGTGTATTCGCCCAATGGGGGCATTCATCCAAGCGCCGCTTTTGCGGCAAACCCCGAGCAAGGATACGTGATGATATTGCGCGACTACCTGCCTCCTGCGCTTCGCGGACTGATGGTCGCGGCATTTCTGGCCGCATTCATGTCAACCGTCGGCACGCAATTAAACTGGGGCTGCTCGTATCTGGTGAACGATCTGTATAAACGCTTCATGGTGCGGGGCGCGACTGAACGTCATTACGTTTTCATCAGCAAATTATTTACCGTCCTGCTGGTTCTTGCGAGCGGATACACGGCCATGCAACTGACTTCTATAAAGCAGGGCTGGGACCTGGTATTGAATATCGGTTTCGGGACAGGAGCGGTGTACATCCTGCGCTGGTATTGGTGGCGGATCAACGCGTGGAGTGAGATAACCGCGATGGTCGGGGCTGCCGCCGTAACGATCTGGCTCAGCAAAGTAGAGTTCAGCGGCAACAGTGCGGTTGTGTATGCAAAGAGCGCGCTGATCACGGGCGGGATCACGACGATAGCCTGGTTGATAGCGACTTTCGTGTCGCGGCCGGAATCGGACTCAACGCTGATTGGGTTTTACAAACGCGTGCACCCGACGGTTTATGGGTGGAAGAAGATCGCCAAACTGGTGCCTGAAATGCCCGAGATTCGTGACGTGGCCGGAAATTCTTTCAACTGGTTGATGGGGGTAATTCTGGTTTACGGTTGCCTTTTTGGAATTGGCAAACTCGTCTTCCAGCAATGGGTGTGGGGTGCCGTGCTGTTGGTGATTGCAGGAATCGCCGGCTATTTGATCTTCTGGGACTTGTCGCGGCGGGGATGGTCAACTTTATCGGGCACGGCGAGTTCGGAGTCGCGGCCTTCGGCCGGCATGGAATGATTCTTAACGTCATCGTTGTCCGAGACGGGTGCCATCGTTTCGGGCTGATTATCATCTAATTACCGTGCAGCAAAAAGTCTTACAACTCGACCCAAGAGATAACGTGCTGATCGCTCTGGTTGATTTGAAACCGGGAGAAGAAGTGAATTTCTCCGGCAAGCGTTACACGTTAGTTTCGACCGTCCCCGCCAAGCACAAGTTTGCGACCGAAGACCTCCAGGTGGGCGCGCGCGTGATCATGTACGGCGTTGTTGTTGGAAGCGCCACAAAGCCCATCGCCCAAGGGTCTCTGCTGAACACGGGCAACGTTCATCATCAGGCAGCGACTTTTCACGCGAAGTCGGAGGATTTTCACTGGAAGGCTCCAGACGTTTCTCGCTGGAAAGGTCGAACGTTTCTGGGATTTCCGCGTTCCGATGGGCAAGTTGGAACCAGAAATTATTGGCTGGTCGTACCCCTGGTTTTTTGTGAGAACCGCAACATCGGGGTTCTGAAGCAGGCATTTGAAGAAGAACTTGGTTTTGCGGCTCCACAGGTTTACCGGCGGCAAATTGCCGAATTGGTGCAGCTTTATCGCGAGGGAAAAACCGAATCTTTCGCTGCCCCCGGCGCGCCGGATGATAGCTCCGATCATTCGCCACAAAGGGTTTTCGAAAATATTGATGGCATCAAATTTCTTGTCCATGAAGGCGGTTGCGGAGGAACGCGCGAAGACTCAACTAACCTTTGCGGACTGATTGCGGGGTACATCAATCATCCCAACGTCGCGGGCGCGACCATCCTCAGCCTGGGATGTCAACATGCGCAAGCCGGAATTCTGAGGCAGCAAATCAGACTCCGCAATCCGAATTTCGATAAGCCGCTCTTCATAGTGGAGCAGCAACAGAGCGGGACTGAATTCGCCATGCTTTCTGAGGCAATTCGCCAGACTTTTGCGGGATTGGCGGAAACGAACAAAGCCACGCGGGTTGGGTCGGCGCTTTCACATCTGACGGTAGGTTTGAAGTGCGGCGGTTCGGATGGCTTTTCAGGCATCTCCGCGAATCCGGCCATCGGTCATACTTCTGATCTGATCGTGGCGCTTGGCGGCAAAACTATTCTTTCTGAATTTCCAGAATTGTGCGGAGTGGAACAGCAGTTCATCAATCGCAGTACGCGAAAAGAAGTTTCTGACCGATTTATCCAGTTGATGCAAAGTTACAACGCCCGCGCGCAGGCGGTCGGCTCTGGCTTCGACATGAATCCTTCTCCAGGAAATATTCGCGACGGATTGATTACCGACGCGATGAAATCCGCGGGCGCTGCAAAAAAGGGAGGAACGTCTGCGGTCGCGGCCGTGATTGATTATCCTGAATACGCAACCGAGGCCGGACTGAACTTGCAGTGCACACCGGGCAACGACGTGGAATGCGTTACCGCGCAAGTGGGAGCGGGCGCAAACATCGTGCTGTTCACGACTGGTCTTGGCACTCCGACAGGAAATCCGATTGCCCCGGTCGTAAAGCTTTCCACAAATTCGAACCTGGCCCAGCGAATGAGCGACATCATTGACATTGATACGGGAAGAATCGTTTCTGGTGAAACTACAATCGAACGAGTGGGCGAGGAGATTTTAGAGCTAGTGATCAAAGTGGCCAGCTGAGAGGTTCGCACGAGAGCTGAGGTCAAAGCGCAAGCCGATTTTATTCCGTGGAAGCGCGGCGTCTCGCTCTGAAGAGGTGGCCGTGAGCCACCAACAAAGAGGGTGCCCCATCCTTTTCGCGCACTTTGCGAAAGGGTAGGAATAAATGAACTATACGTAACCGATCTTGACTTCCCGGACCCAGAAACACGACATCGGTACGATGAGGTCCTGCGGAAGGGGTACGAGCCGCCGAGGTCAACGGGTCGGCGGCAAAGCCTGGAAAGATCTCAAAATAGAGAGGTGAACAATGACTGACAAATCGGTAACAGACAAAGTAAGCAAGAGCGACGAAGAGTGGAAGAAGCAGCTCTCGCCGGAGCAATATCAGGTCGCACGCAAAGCTGGAACCGAGCCGGCATTCACCGGAAAATACTGGAACGCGAAAGATAAAGGCACCTACGTCTGCGTGTGCTGCGGACAACCCCTGTTCAGCGCCGACACGAAGTTCGATTCCGGTACGGGCTGGCCAAGTTTTTTCAAGCCGCTCGATCCTTCGGCGATCGGGGAAGAGAGCGACCGGAAGTTTGGTATGGTCCGGACGGAAGCCCGCTGTTCCAGATGCGACGCGCATCTGGGACACGTTTTCGAAGACGGCCCAGCGCCCACGGGTTTGCGCTATTGCATGAACTCAGCTTCGCTGGATTTGAAGAGCGACGGATTAAAGAGCGACGACAAGAAATAACAGCTTTCCGGTCGAGCATTGAAAAGATGCGAGGCCCCAAAAAGAGAAGGGAACCGCGCGACGTACTGGGTCGGTTCCCTTAACACTTTTGGCGCTGTGCTCGAAGGCTTACTTTCCTGCTGCCGCAGCCAACTGCTCTTCCGTCGCGGACTTTGTGGGGTCGGCGACTGTGCTTGTCTCCTGGGTATGATTGTGCGACTTGTCTTTCTTGCTTTCTGCTTTGACTTCGGTCGTTCGAATCTGCACGCTGCCTCTTAACACGGCGCCGTCCTCGACGCTGATACGTTGCGTCACTACGTCGCCTGTTAAGCAGCCCTCCGCGCGAATGTCCACTCGGTCGGTGCATTGAATGTTGCCCTTTACCGATCCCATCACCACGACTTCGCGAGCAGAAATGTTGGCGGTCACTTTACCGTTTCGCCCGATCGTAACGCGATGCTCGGCGAAATGAATGGTGCCCTCAATTTGGCCGTCAATGTAAATGGATTCCTCGCCCCTGACTTCTCCCTTGATTACCAGGGATCGTCCAATCGTGGCTTGCTCCACCGGCGTGGTCACTGTTTTTGCGGGAGCGTATGTGTTCGGTGAAAGTCTTTGTACGTTGTCCGAAGATTGCAACATTGGAGTACGACCTTCCTGTTCGCATCACGGCTGACCGTTCATCCCGCCGTATGCCAAGGGTTTTGTGGATTGCGGCCAAGGGGCCAACCTGAATATCGCACGGAACAAGGGGAAATGGAGAGTTACGGAAGTGCTCGGACCTGAGACGAAAAATTGAGTAATTGGGGAATTGAAGGTCGAAATCGCCTCTTAACCTTCCATACGCGCCTCAGCCAACCACTGCGCACCAAGGCTTCTCATGACTGAAGGGCTTGACCGAGTTCTTCCCACTCCACGAGGCAAGCCTTCAGGCGGGTCCGGGAGTCACTCAATTCGCGGCTCTGGCGCTCGGTTTCGGCGGCGCTGACGAAGGCTTGAAGGGCGGTCTCGCAGCCTTCAATTTTAGTTTCTAAACGCGAGATCTCGATCTCCAATTCGCGGATTCTTTCTTCAATCTGCTTGCGTTTGATGGGATTCAGGCGCTTCTGATTGTCGTCCGGGCGCTCTTGTGGTCCTTTGCCGCGGTTACCATTCGTAGGGACCACGGATTTCTCCGGGGCGGATTTCGCCGATGCCGTAACGGATTGCTCCAACGCAGCAGCCCCGCCTTGCTTTCGCCAGAGGTAATCCTCATAATTTCCGGGATACACTTCGACGCGGCCCTCGCCGACTTCGAAAATCCTGGTCGCCAGCTTGTCAATAAAGTAACGGTCGTGGGAGACAAAAAGAACAGTGCCGGTGTACTTCGAAAGGGATTCGAGGAGAACATCTTTCGCGCGCATGTCGAGGTGATTCGTAGGCTCATCCAGCAATAAGAAGTTAGCGGGATGAAGCAGCATGCGAAGAAGCGCGTACCGATTGCGCTCGCCGCCGGAGAGCACTCCGATGCGTTTGAAAACATCCTCAGCCGAGAACAGGAAACAGCCCAAAAGACTTCGCAGTTCGGTCTCTGTGGACCGCCGGGAAAGCTCGCCGAGGTCATCGAGAATGCGCGCGTCCGGATTCAATTCCTTGTACTGATCCTGCGCGAAGTAATCCGCTTGGACGTTGTGGCCACTTCGGTACTCGCCGCTGGTCAGCGGTTCTGCCTTTGCCAGCAACTTGATGAGAGTGGATTTGCCTGCGCCGTTGACGCCGACTAAAGCGATGCGGTCTCCCCGCTCGATCATAAAGCTTACATCGCGAAAGACTTCTTTTGTGCCATAAGACTTTGACACATTGTCGAATTCAACGACGATCCTGCCGCTGGGTTTCGGCTGCGGAAAAGAAAAGTGAATTGTCTTTTCTTCTTCCGGAAGTTCAATCC
>JBOGLB010000275.1:0-5271 GCA_050745965.1 Terriglobales bacterium
TCACGACTCCTACGGACACGACCTTGAGACTGCGTACCTAATGTTGGAAGCCGAGAACGTATTAGGGCACGGCCACGATCCTAGAACGGAGCGCATGGCGAAGATGCTGGTGGATCACGCGGTTGCCTATGGATGGGACGAAGCTTATGGTGGCTTCTATCAGGATGGAACCACATTTGGCAAACCGGATTCGCGGCTAAAAGAGTGGTGGGTGGAAATGGAAGGCCTGAACTCGCTGCTGCTGATGCATGAAAAATACGGCCGGCAAACGGATGCGTATTTCAAAGCGTTCCAGCGGCAGTGGCAGTACATCAAGGCTTATCAGGTTGACTCTGAATTTCACGGCGTATATGAAATGGTGGGCCCCGATGGGGTTCCGGTGAATCCCAGCAAAGGACGCATTTGGAAGGCGGCCTATCATGATGGCCGCGCCATGCTGAATGTCACGGCCCGCCTGCAAAAGTTAGCTGACGCATCAACCCAATAAAGAGAGCGAAACATGAACTTCACCTTATTCGTGCGCTTCGCGGCTGTGTCGCTGTTACTCGGTTCTGTGCTGCAAGCGGGGGCTGGCGCGCAATCAGAATCGGTGCCGCAACAGGACTCTGCCTCATTCGACCCCGATGGCACGGCGCACATTACGCGTGTGATTCCAATGCCGTCCACAATCAGCCCCGAGGCTCAGAAGTGGCTGGCATCGCTGACGACTCAGAAATCTGGCCCGGAAACGCTTGCGGAAAGACGTATCAGGACAGACGAATGGCGTAAGCGAGATTCTGCCGAGGCGCGTAAGTTTTATCCGGTGAACGTCGAAGAGACTACCACGGCAGGCGTCCGCACCGACATCATTACGCCGCTGACCACGCCGAAAGAGAATCGCAAACGTGTCCTCATAAATCTGCATGGCGGAGGATTCAATTCCGATTCCGGGTCGTTGATCGAGGGCGTTCCTATCGCGAATCTGGCAAAAACCAAAGTTGTCTCCGTGTATTACCGGTTGGCGCCGGAGCATCCGTTTCCAGCCGCGGTAGATGATGTCGTCGCTGTATATAAAGAATTGCTCAAGACTTATCGTCCGCACGACATTGGGATTTTTGGTACATCGGCGGGAGCGATTCTCACCGGTGAGGTCGCGGTGCGGCTCAAGCAGTTAGGATTGCCGGAGCCGGCGGCGCTGGGGATTTTTTCTGCACTCTTGGACTTCAGCCGCCCCAGCGATTCCCGGGAAATATTCACTCTCAATGGGTTGCCGGGGCAGTTGCAACCTCAGGATCCTAATCGTGTGCCGGAGGATGCTTATCCTGGGAACACCGACCGCAGGGACCCCGTTCTCTCGCCGTTGTTCGCAGACCTGCGCGGCATGCCGCCGACGCTGCTCGTCAGCAGCACGCGCGATCTCTTGCTGAGCGATACGACCATCCTTCATCGGGCCTTGCTTCAGGCCGGAGTTGACGCGCAATTAGTTGTATTCGAAGCGCTGCCTCACGCTTTTTGGTATCACTTTCAGCTTCCCGAAACGAAGGAGGCGTTGGAACTAATGGCAAAATTCTTCGATGAGAAGGTTGGACGCTAGAACGCGGTGTCGCCAAGCCACAGGATCGCCAATTCAAAGATTGAGGAAAATGCTATGAACGTTGTCGTTAGGCGACTTGTCTTTATATTTTTCGTCCTGAATGTGCTCATCGTTCTTTCCCCGTCTTCCGCGGCTCAGAAATATAAGAACTTTCGCGTCGCCGTTTATATTCCCGTCGGCGTGGTGGAACAAATGAGAGATCCGCAGTGGCTTCAGGCTTCATGGGACACGATCAATAGCCAGGTCAAAGTTGACAAGGTCTACATCGAAACTTACCGCAGCCGCCGGATTGCCGACGAACAACTTATCGAACACGTCAAACGGTTTTTTGCGGATCATGGCGTCCAAGTGGCCGGCGGCATGGCTTTGACCGGAAATGACAGCGGCCAGTTTCAATCATTCTGCTATACGGACCCGAAATACCGGGAATACGTGAGAAACATTTCGGCGATGACCGCCCGCCACTTCGACGAAATCATTCTCGACGACTTCTTCTTTGTTACAACTAAGACGGATTCCGACATTGCCGCCAAGGGCGACAAAAGCTGGACGCAATTTCGCCTCGGCCTCATGGATGACGCGGCGCGGAACCTGGTGATCGGAGCCGCAAGGGCCGCCAATCCGAGAGTGAAAGTCATCATAAAGTTTCCGAACTGGTATGAACACTTTCAAGGCCTGGGATTCGATCTCGACCAGGAACCAAAACTTTTTGATGGGATTTACACCGGAACCGAGACGCGCGATCCGGTGAATACCGATCAGCACTTGCAGCAGTATGAGAGCTACCAAGTTTTTCGCTATTTCGAAAACATCAAGCCCGGAGGAAACGGCGGCGGATTGGTGGACACGTTCAGCATCAACTACATTGACCGCTATGCCGAACAGTTGTGGGACACGATGTTCGCCAAGGCGCCCGAAATCACGCTTTTCAATTGGGATCTTCTGCTTCTCAAAGTGAATCCCGGCGAACGCGAACAATGGAGAGATAAACACACCAGCTTCGATTATGAACAAATGCTTGCCTCGCTGCCCGCATCCAGAGCCAATCAGCCGACGATGGCCCGAGTCGCCGGATATTCCCTGGAGCAGGTTGATAGGCTCGTGGGTGAACTCGGGCGCCCTATTGGCATCAAGAGCTACAAGCCCTATCAATCCACGGGTGAGGATTTTCTTCATAATTATTTAGGGATGATCGGCATTCCGATTGATCTTTATCCGGCGTTTCCGACCGATGCGAATCCAGTTCTGCTGACCGAATCGGCGAAATACGATCCCGATATCGTGAAGAAGATCGAGAACCAATTGCGTTCGGGGAAGAATGTAGTGATCACTTCCGGGCTGCTGCACGCTTTGCAGGGGAAGGGTATCGAGAACATTGTCGAGCTTCGCTACACCGGCCACAAGATTGCGGTGCACGACTACATGGGAGCATACGGTCCCGGCGGCGGAACAGAACTGGGAACGAATTCAGGCTCGGACGTGCTGTTTCCGGAGATTCGCTTCTTGACCAATGACGCGTGGCCGCTGGTGCGCGGGATTGCAAATGGAAACGGCGTTCCAATTCTGCTGATGGATCGCTACTCGAAGGGAACACTGTTTGTGTGGACAATTCCTGAAAACTTCAACGATCTTTATTCGATGCCGCCTGAGGCTTTGAGCGCGATAAAGAATTATATTTTGGGAGATTTTCCGGTGCGCCTCGATGCTCCCAGCCAGGTCAGTTTATTCGCGTACGACAACAATACTTTTGTCGTTGAATCTTTTCTGGATAAAGAAACGAAGGTCGCTCTGTCCACCACGGGAGGGTTTTCGAAGATCAGGAATCTGGTAAGCGGAGAAGTAATTGCAGGAAACTCAGCCGCAACTCAGCGGCGTTCGCGAAGGCCGCAAGAGCCGCCGCGAATGAGCTTTTCGCTGACGGTTGAGCCTCACAGCTATCTCGCGTTTAAAGAAGAAGATTAGGTTAATAAAATTAACGGTCATCCCGAAGCCCCGCGCTTTCACCATCGAGGGGAGAGATCTGGCGTGGGTATTCGCTGACAGGCGAAATCCCCACGCGTTTACTGCCTCACGGTGATCATCACCACTCCATGCGATGGCACCATGGCGGAAAACTTTCCGGTGAAGTTTCCCAAATCTTTGTGCTGCCACAAATCGCGGACAGACGCAGATAGATGGCTGGGATAGCCCAGATCCCCCCAGTCCAGAGTGATTTGCTGTTGGGTCGCGCCGCGATTCAATAGAACAGCAGCCCGGTCTCCGTACGCTAGCTGCCTCGCCCAGATTTCGAGATCGCCGTCTTTGTGCACTCGCCGGCCTTCGCGTCCCACCCGATCCTGATCAATGGAGGTCACATCTTTATTGGTCAAAATGTCGTGAACCTCCGGCGTCATGTCGCGCAGGTCATTTCCCGCGATTAGAGGCGCGGCCAGAATCGCCCAAAGGCTGAAGTGGGTGCGGTATTCGACGTTCGTCATGCCGCCATTTCCTACCTCAAGCATGTCGGGATCATTCCAGTGACCGGGCCCAGCGTAACTCTCCAGGCCGTCCTGTTGGTCGAGAATGGCCAACATTCCATACGCGCAACAATCGCCGTTGGCCCATTTGATCTTGCCGTCCCATTGGTCTTTGATGTCGCCGGTTGTGCGCCACAAGTTTCCGATGCCTTTTCCCCAGAGCCAGGGTTTATCTTTTCCCCACTCGCAAAGGCTAAAGACAATTTGGCGGCCAGAGGCGTCCAGCGCGGCACGCATGAGAGCGTAGGTTGATGGCGCGTCCTGTGTGGCGGTGCTACACCAATCGTATTTCAGATAGTCCACGCCCCACGCGGCGTACTGGCGGGCGTCTTGAAATTCATATCCGCGACTGCCGGGGCGCCCCTGGCAGGTTTTCGTTCCCGCATCCGAATAGATTCCGAATTTCAGACCCTTCCCGTGAATGTAATCGGCCAATGCTTTGATCCCCGAAGGGAATTTCTTAGAATCGGCGATGATGTTGCCATCTTTATCGCGGCTGACTTGCCAGCAGTCATCAATGATGACATATTGAAAACCGGCGTCCCTCATCCCGGATGAAACCATTGCGTCCGCAATCTGCCGCATCAAATCTTCGCTGACATTGCAGCCGAATTTATTCCAACTGTTCCAGCCCATCGGAGGAGTCGCGGCCAGAATGTTCTCCTGAGCCGCAAGCCTGCCATTAAAGGCAAATGCGCAAAGAATCGAGGCCAGAATGAGACATAGTTTTTTCATGCGGAAAATGATAACTGAATCGCATCTCGCTGGCTGGACAAATCTGATCTCGACGAATTGAGAACCCAACGACTGATCTTCTTGGAGCGAGTTGCTGTGTTAAAGTGTTCAGCGCAAGAACGCCGCCAATCCCCTTTTGCAACAGCGTTCGGAGATGTTCCTTCATGGATAAACAAAACACGTTTTGGTTTGCTGCCCTGGTTTGCTGCGCTGCGCTTATTTGCGCGGCTGGAAGCCAGACGGCCGCTCAAACTTCGACGGCAATCGGCCAGTTTGAAGGCCATGGAGACATTGGCACTGTTCTTCACGTGGGCAGCGCCGAATACGATCCAGGAAAGGGCACCTATACTCTCACCGCCAGCGGCGAGAACATGTGGCTCAAGTCGGACGCATTTCAGTTTGTCTGGAAGAAAGTTTCCGGCGACGTGGCATTGAGCGCAGACATTT
>JBOGLB010000276.1:0-4037 GCA_050745965.1 Terriglobales bacterium
TCCCAGACGTAGATAAGAAGAGCAGCCCCCTGTGTGACGTTCGCTCGCAGCCCAAGGGCGAAGCTGCGGAGAACGGCTGCCTAATGAATTAGGCTGCGTATGCAATTTGTTGATTGGCAATTATCATTTTCCACGCGATTACGGGTGTGTGGACCCCGGCATGCCTCTTGGCCGCAAGCATCTCCGTCGAAGCCGTGACGCCCCCACATGGTGGGATTGGCCTATAAAGAACCACTTCCAGACTAAGGTGCTAGCGCACAGAAGTCAATGTATTGGATGAACGAAAGCATCTCAGAAATTCCACGGTTCTGGAACCTTGCGCGCAGCGCTAACTCCCGCTTACTGACGCCGCAAACGCATCCTCGAGCGCCTGGATCAGCTCCTGCGAATCTGACTTCGACACTACTTGCCGGATGCCCGCCCACGACAGCTCGCGTTTGAAAAATTGGTCCTTGGAAAAGTTCGTGAACATGATCAAGGGAACTTCCGGCATGAGGCGCTTCAACCTCTCTGCGGTATTGATTCCATTCAAACCCGACATGGACATGTCGAGGAGGATTGCATCCGGTTTCAGTTGCTGTGCCTTTTCCACTCCTTCCTCGCCGTTCGAAGCTTCGCCGCATATTTGCCAATCTGGCCTTGAAGAGATTAGCCTGCGCACGACCCGCCGGATGGCCGCGCTGTCATCAATAATAAGGATGGAGTTCGGCACTCTGAATCTCTCCCGTAGAACTCTTAATATTTGCGCCGATTGCCGGCTCGGACAATACAGGTATGTAGGTATTGATTCAGCGGTCTTGATGTAAGGTACCAGACATGTTTGTGATACGGTATAGTTCGCGACCGGGGGGACGCCAGGAGGCTGCTGTGGTCAGTGCAGTTGTGCGACTCGGTCTCCGATTTATTGTGCTGGTTTTCCTTGCGGCATTGACCCTTCCGCCTGTCAATGCTCAAACAGGAATGTTCGTACCCGGCACGGTGTATAGCCCGGCGCAGCGTCCAATATATGTCCTTAAAGGCGACTACAACGGAGACGGCAAGGCTGATTTTGTCGTTTTTAGCGACGAAGGAACGGGCGTGCCAGCCAACGCTTACGTTCTTCTGGGCAACGGTGACGGCACGTTTCAATCCGCACAGAGTTTCCCTCTCGGAGCGGCTGGCTCTTCAGCACCCGGCATACCTTCTCAAGGGTTCCTCGTGGCCAACAACTCCAAGGTGGACGACTTAGTTGTACCGATTGCAGTCTCGAACACAGTGAACATTCTGCTGGGCAAAGGGGACGGAAGTTTCTTACCGTTCGCGAGCTATACGACTGATAGTTCACCCACTGCCGCCGTCGCGGCTCAAATGGATGGAACCGGAAGTTACGAGGTGGCGGTGGTGGCCGATGGGGCGGCCAACCATCCCAGCGTCAGCATATTGTTAGGACTCGCTGATGGCACGCTCGCTCCGGCTACGATAATCCCGCTTGCAGGAGCTCTTCCAACGTCCATAACATCCGGATACTTCCGATCCGGCGTACTCAAGACCGATCTCGCAATAGGCACAACGACAGGCGTTGCTGTTCTTCTCGGAAACGGAGGGGGAACTTTCCAGCCCGAGGTTGATTACGCACTTTCCTCAGCCGTGACCTCTATCGCGACCGATGACTTTAATGGGGATGGTTTCCCGGACTTAGTTGCAACCCATGGAAACCTTGTGAGCATCCTGCTTGGTAATGGAGATGGAACGTTCCAGGCCCCGAAAAATTACCAGGTAGGAAACGGGGCCCGCTCGGTTCTGGTTGCCGGCGATCTGAATGGCGATGGCGTCCGCGATCTTGCTGTCGTAAATTACAACGACAACACATTCAGCGTACTGCTTGGAAATGCGGATGGAACGTTTCAGCCCTCGCTTACGTTTTCAGTCAATGGAATAGGTCCCTACTCTATTGCCAGCGCGGATTTTAACGGTGATGGAGCGACGGATTTAGTGGTCACAACCCAGGTTGGCGCTACTCCTGGCACTCTTGGGAGTGCGCTCATATTCCTCAACACACGAGGCGTTTCAGAGCAGGCGACTTGCTCACCCGTTTTGCTTCAGTCTGGACAGAATACTTCCTGTACGGTGAGCGTCGGCCCAACTCTCCCCGGAATGCCGGTTCCCACCGGCACTGTCTCTCTAAGTATTTTTAACGCCTCAGTTGCACTGTGCAGCGGTACGCTCGACGCGAACGGCAAAATGCAATGCCAGGGAGGCAGTTCTTTAGGAATGGGCGCGTGGAGCGTTCAGTCAGATTATTCTGGAGATAACAACTACAACGCAAGGCCGTTTCTTAGCGCCTCAACTTTAACGGTTGACGAACTGAACTTCACCACCTCGAGCCCACTTTCCTCGACTATTACCGCGGGGCAGACAGCACACTTCAGCGTCGCACTGAACGACAAAGAGGGATATAGCGGCTCGGTGAATTTGACGTGCACCGGAGCGCCAACAGGAGCAGCTTGCTCGGTCCCTGCGAGCGTGCAACTTCCGGCCCAGATCAATGTCGCGGTGAGTACTACTCCGCGGGCCGTGGCTGCTGCTCCGAAGAATGGAGGGTCTCTTTTCCTGTGGGCGTCCGGGATCGTCGGATTCCTACTTCTTCCTGGCGTGTCCAACAATAAGCGACGCCTCCTCCGATTTATACGGGCACTGCCGGTTTGGTTGGTGTTTCTCTCCGCGTGCGGAAGCTCAGGAAGCAGACCCAATCCCAATGCTACGCCACCCGCATCATACACACTGACGTTAACGGCGACGGCAGGTGGAATAACAACGTCGGTCCCTATGACATTGACCGTGCAATAGGAAGAATTAATGTAGCGTGACACGCAACTCGCCCGTGTTCAGGCTACGGGTTGGAGACTCGGGACTGCTGGAGAGAGATAGACTGCCAGCGACCATTTTTCTTCACCCAGACGCGCGCGTCTGGAATAACCCGCGTGAGGACGCGAAGCACACACGAAACGAAAACTCAAAGCCGCTGATGCCAACCCGCCCAATCAAGTCACAACCTGGGAATTCCTGCTGGTCTGGGTTTCCCGACAATCACGCTAATTCCGTTGTTGTGCCTCTCGCTGACAATATCAATCCATTTCGTGAGTTCCGATCGGACAAAATTGGGCATATGATCGTCATCAATCACCACCACTCTCTGCGACCCGAAAAATATGAACTGCGCGATGTTGGGGTCGTCTTCCACGGTTTTCATGGCCGGCAAAAGGCGTTGCCGAACCAAAAACCGACCGCGGGTCCGTTCTGCCTCAAGCGCTGAGCCTAGATACCCTTGCTCGCCGAATAGCGTAAAAGAGCCGGGAATAGGACGAGTGCTTCCCGGCTCAGTAAGGACCGACAACCACTCATAAGAGTGTCCGGTAACCTCAAGGTAGAAGGCTTGCCGTACGGCTTGCTCGCCATAGATGCCGTCCCACGGAAGCACGTTCTCGGCGTCGCGCGTGAACGCAACCTTTGCCGGGCTGATAAGCGGAATCCAGCAGGAGATGTCGTCCGACATGTTCGCGGGCGCCAGCACGGTATCGGCAGATGTTAAATGCATCTGTTCGACTTCCTCGACCGCTGCACGCTGGAGTTGGTTGAACTCAAGATTCGCTGCGTAATTTGCGCATCCTTCAAGTGCAGCGACTACGGCAACCGAAGCGGCTATAACCGGCAACCAGCGGCGGGAACGGCGTTCGAGCAACGGCCAGATAATAACGAACAACGCCAGCCAGGTTGTAATCGCATTCACGTAGTTGAAATGGATGAGCATCAAAGACTCTTGGGGAACAATCACGTTTACAAAACCCAACAATCCACTTGCTATGGCAGCGCCTGCCGCGACCGCTCTTCCGGCAGCCGAAACCCGCGAAAGCATCGCCACCGCCGCAACCGCAAATAACACGACGACATATGGCCTGATGGAAGGCAATATCTGATGAGGGTAGAACCCGGGCGACAATTTCAAGTTTCCGTGAGAATGTCCCGCACCGGCAACCAGCAGGTACAAGCCATCGAGGGCT
>JBOGLB010000277.1:0-5042 GCA_050745965.1 Terriglobales bacterium
TAAGCGCCATCTGGCTCACTATGACGATGGTGTAGGCGCGAAGTTTGCCGTCCGTGGCTTCGATGAGATAAACGCCGCGGTCTTGCACCGGGATGGCGACGTTTTCGCTCTCCCACCGGTAACGTCCCGGGGAAATATTCTGCCTCCATGTGGCGACAAGCTGTTGCGAATTCAGTAGTGGGATTTGCGCAAATATTTGCGCCGAGCTTTGCGGTTGCTGTTCCGCCTGACTACGCTTCTGTCGTATAGTTTGCCGGTTTTCGGCTGTAAATTGCGCGCGAAAGAAGTTACGAATCCAAACGAAAATGCTGTGCTTCCAGTTATGAAATTGTTCCAGCCGCGTAAGTTTGTGAGGAGGCTTCGGCGCGCGCCCGCCAAACTGGTGAACATCTCCGAGATCGAAGAAAAATTTGACGGGATCGTTGACGCGATAAACGCGGAACTCCAGTGTTTTCACGTCCTGTGCCCACATGTTTATGGAGACCTTCTGTCCCGGCGCGTAGGTGCGGCTGGAATTTAGCGAGAAGTAGCCGGTTGTCGCGGCTTGGGCAGGTGACAGTGAGGAAAGGAAAATTGTGAATGCCGCGATCAGAATTAAACGGAAAGAACGCATATTGGTTGTCAATCGGCCTCCCGGAGGATGTTCCAGCGGTACACGCCTAAGAACGCAGCATTTTGCCGTACGGGCCGCCAACAAGCTTGCGGATGCTGAAGCAGATCTTTGATGGTGACGCGCCGGATTTCGCCAGGCTGTTTTCCTGCAGGGCCACTGTGGTATAGGACCCAGGCTGCGTCGTTGCCCCCATCGAACTCGCCGAGTCCCAGATAAATCATGCTATGGAACGGCATGCGGTGCCCCGCTTGCCTGAAGAACAGCAAGTCGCCGGCGCGAGCTGCCCTCAAATCTCGACTGACCAGATGAGTGTTGAAACGCCACAAGGTCTCGGCATCGGCGAACTCTGCGAACGCGCCACTGCGGATATCTTCGGGAAGGAACGCTCCAGCCCGGATGCGAAACAAGTCGGCGCCCAGCGCAGTGTTCGGGTAATTGTATTTCTGAACTGATGAGACAGTAGGCAATGACTGTAAATGCCACCGACTTGCCCACGGGCCATCGTGCCGGCGCAGTGCCTCGCGATACGCGAATCGAATAAGCGCCGCGCAATCGGTAATCTCGGAAGGTCGGTCGTGTTCTTTCTCGAAGTAAGTGTATTCGGCGAGGAATGCGAACCAGCGTCGAAACGCAATCTGATCATTCGCACTTTGCAGACGAAGAAAATCGGGCGTGCCGTCGCCAAACTCATCGGTAGGATCGAGGTCGAGTCTGATCTTTACCTCTGAGGTTTTGAATCCCGGGGCTGACGCAATCACCAAAACTTCGCCGGGCGTGACTCCAGCTTGCACCCGTGCTCCCGAAGTGGACCTTTCAATTTCTGCTAGGTTCCGTCCGCTTTCGAATTGCCATCTTACCTCTCGCAATTCCGATCCGTTACGGTTTCGCGCGTGCATCCAGGCTCGCGAGTAGCCATCCGCTGGAAGAATGTCGTGACTAACGGTGACCACAAGCTCGCCAGAATTAGCGTGGCTGTGCATCGCAAGAGCAATCGTAATCCCCGCGAGCAAGCCGACCAGCAGTACGACCCAGGATTGCAGTGAGAGGTAGCGTGACATTACCATTCCGGAAAGCCAGATTATAGTGCCGAATCCGTGCAACGAAGTGTCAACTAAATAAATTAGATTTGGGGTTATCCGGTCTCCCACGCCATGAGGACACGGCTTTGCCGCCGAGGGTTAAGAATCCGTTCCAAAAATGAAAGGTTTGGATTCCTAACTTTGCGCGCTAAGAATTCCTTAGTTCCAAAAGATCGTTCGGAGATCGAATGGTGGTCTCGGATCCGACGCCAACGCAATAAAGAAGTTACGCGAAGTCGCTTTGGTCCACTTAGCAACTCCCTCATCATTTCGCGGGATTGGATGCCTTCATAGGTTTGCGTAATTCAGTTAGTCTCGCGCTCCCGCTTTGGGAAACTTCCACAAACGGCAACACATCATCCCGAATGGACGTGATCTCTTGCATTCTTTGGTGGAATTGAATACGAAGTCGGTTAAACATTAAGGGTACCTAAACTTCCAGGCCGGGAACCACAACCGGTGAGTGCTCGACGGGCTCATTCTGGAGCTTGTACTTGCCGATACCTCATATTGTGCAACCGCGGAACCAACCAACGTCAAGGGTGCGTTCAAATGTTGCCATGTTGAACCAACTGGTTGTATTCAGCCTTGACACGCAGCTCTACGCCCTTCCCTTGGCAAGTGTCGAGCGAGTTGTACGTATGGTGGAAGTAACCCCCTTGCCCAAGGCGCCAGACATTGTTCTCGGAGTGATTGACGTACAGGGAAACATCATTCCAGTAATGAGTATGCGAAAACGATTCGGGCTGCCCGAACCGGAAACCAGCTTGAGCAGTCTTCTCATGGTGACTTACACGGATACAAGGAGCGTTGCTCTTGTCGTGAACTCGGTCACCGGAGTTATCGAACGGATGGCGGAGGAGATTACGGCGACAGAGACGATCGTACAGGGTGCGCAATACGTGGAAGGAATCACCAAACTAGAAGACGGCATTCTATTCATCCATAACGTTGATCGCTTTCTCTCGAGGAAGGAAGACCAGCAACTGAGCTGGCTTTTGGCCCAGGCTGCGGGAAGAGAATGACGGGGAGAGAATGACCAGAAAGATCGCAGACGCGGAGCTCTCTCGTCTCAAGGAGTTGGTTGCCCGTCATTTCGGGTTGCACTTTCCGCCAGAGCGATGGCTCGATCTGGAGCGCGGCGTGCGCGCTGCTGCCGAGGAATGCAATCACCAGGACGTAGAACGCTACCTCCGCGGATTGCTGTCATCTACATCAACGCAAAATCAGTTGGAAATATTGGTCAACCATTTGACGATCGGCGAGACCTATTTCTTCAGGGAAAAGCGCGCCCTTGAAATCCTCGAAGGGCGCATCGTGCCAGATATATTTCGCACCCGCGGGCGGGCCACCAATCAGCTCAGGATCTGGAGCGCGGGATGCGCCACCGGCGAAGAGCCGTATTCACTCGCGATCGTGCTCAGCAAGTTGATGCCTGGCCTGAAGCACTGGAACATCGAGATTCTCGCGACCGATGTTAATACCAGGTCGCTGCACAAAGCGTCCAAGGGAGTCTTCGCTGACTGGTCTTTCCGGGGCACGCAGCCCTGGGTACGACGCACCTACTTTGACGCGACTGAAGACGGACGCTGGACGATTGCTCCCGCCATCAAGAAGATGGTGAGCTTCGCATCGGTAAATCTGATGGATGAGGCCCATTCTCTACCTTCGAGCTGTACAAATATCGACGTGATCTTCTGCCGGAATGTGCTCATGTACTTTACTCCCGAGGGGATGAGGAAGGTCATCCGCCAGTTCTACCGGTGCTTGGCTGCGGATGGATGGTTGATTGTGAGCCCGACAGAAACGTCCCACGAGCTTTTCTCCGATTTCTCCACTGTCAGTTTTGGAGACGTCACACTTTACAGGAAGTCGGACAAACGGTTACCGGCGGCACAAGCCATGCCTGTGGGCGACGAACACGGATCAAGCGTTGAGTACCCTGCATGGATGGTCGGGCCCACGAGACCATTGGCAACCCCGACCTGCCATCTAAACCCTGGAACTCAAGCCGCGGACTCCGTTCAGGTGAGCGCAGGACCGCCGGCGGCTTCCTACGAACAAGCACTCGGACTCTATGAACAGGGACATTATGAGGAAGCCGGGCAGAAGACGGATGCATTGCTGCTGGAGAACGGAAGTGATGCGAAAGCCATGTTCTTGCTGGCACGGATCCATGCCAACCAGGGAAAACGATCCGAAGCTCTCGCCTGGTGCGACAAGGCCATTACAGCCGACAAGATGGTTGCCCGTGCCCACTATCTTCGGGCCACGATTCTACAGGAACAAAGTTCTTTAGCAGAGGCCATCCTTGCACTCAAGCGGGCAGTATACGTGGAGCCCGAATTTGTGTTGGGCCATTTCGCACTGGGCAATTTGGCATTGAGGCACGGAAGGCTTAAAGAATCCGAGAAACACTTTGAGAATGTTCTGCTGCTTTTGGCGCGGTGTGAGCCAGGTGACATTGTGCCTGAATCGGAGGGACTGTCGGCGGGCAGACTCAGAGAGATGATTGCTGCGCCGAGCAGCCTCGGAGCGGCAACCCGGACCAGCGAGCAACGCATTCGCGCGGCGAAACAGATTAGCAATCTCGAATTGAGCAGACGGTAGCTCTATGAGCCTGACCGACATAAAACCGGGATCGTCAACCGCCGCGCTGGCCCGACGTGCCATACACGCGAACGGACTGGACTGGGGCGACCTGCATCGCCGCCTGGATGCCTCCCGGGTCGCTCTAAAACAGAAACTTACTCCCGGCCCGGAAGAGAAACATAAAATCCTCCGCGCCCGCGCCCGGGTGCTGGCAACAGGAAGCAAAAAAGAAGCAGTCTCTTCGCAGTTGGTATTGGAGGTGGTGGAGTTCGTCCTGGGCCCCGAACACTATGGCATTGAATCCCATCATATCCGTGAAATCCATCCGCTGAACGAATTCACTTCGCTGCCGTGCACTCCTGCTTTTGTCCTGGGGCTGGTCAATGTGCGAGGACAAATTCTTTCCATCATTAACATCAAGAAGCTGTTTGATCTCCCGGAGAAGGGTCTGAGCGACATGAACAAGATCATTATTGTCCACACTCATCACATGGAAGTCGGCATTCTTGCTGACGCCATTCTTGGGGTGCGCTCCATCGCGCCGGAAGAACTTCACCCTGCTCTCCCGACTATGACGGGCATCCGGGCCGGATATCTGAACGGGATCACGAAAGATTCGCTGGTGGTACTGGATGTGGAAAACATCCTTGCGGACGACAAAATTCTGGTGGACGAAGTGGCGAACCCCGCCTCTTGAGCGCGCAGTAGCGAAAAGGAGAAGTGCAATGACGTGGTCAATTGGAAAAAAGATCGGGAGC
>JBOGLB010000278.1:0-6943 GCA_050745965.1 Terriglobales bacterium
CGCACTTTCTTCTTCACCGCCGCAAACTGTTTTTCGTTTGCACGAGTGGCCAGCACGTTGCCGCCGTGTGCAGCCAGGCTCGCAAAGATCTGCGCAACTTGTTCCGGCGTTTTTCCTTGACCGAAAATTACTTCGGGCATTCCAGTCCGCAGCCTTCGGTGATGGTCAACCTTGGCGAATCCCAAGTCTTCAAATGGCAAATGCCGCAACTGCTCGACGGCATCGTCGGGTGAGACGTCGCCGACACGCACCTGCTGAAACAATTTACGAAGTGATTTGGAGTTCACTCAGACCGCCAGCACTAAAGATAGCGGGATTCTACAGCACTCACGATGAAAAGAATTACGCTGAAGAATTACTGCGAAGAATTGCAGAGCGAAATCTTCGACGGAGCTCGCTCCTCTTAGAGGACCAAGTGGAGCCTTTTGCGGAGTTGCGAGTATAGCTCGGTTGCCTTCTCTGGTTGTTTTACAGAAAAAAGGAATAGCCGTTTCAGATCAGTGCGAATGAGGTCGCCACTCAGGTGTGCCCCGTACAGGGTAGCCCCAAGCACACGTCCCGCAGCTTGGCTGCTGGGCAAGTTATCGCTGGAACGTGCTGCATCCGTGGATTCCGGCGATGGTCGTTGCGAGCGAGTGCTCATTTCCGTTTGGCACAGTATTTGCGCGCCAAGGAAAACCAGCGCGTGTTCAATGATCTCAGAGTGAAGCTTATTTTCCTTGTCTGCCGTTTCCCGGTCATGCGGAAGCCGGCCTTGGCACGCGTAATGCACGAACCTCGCTGCTTCCTCGGCAGCAACGTCAATCCGCAATTCACGGGCAACAAACGTATTGAATTGAGGCCAATACAGAGATCCTCGTTCTTCTAATTGCTGAAAAATTGTTTTTGACGTTTCGTCGGTTAATTTATGCCGGACCAGCAGCTTTCGAAACTCGGCTGTTGACGGATCATAAACTTCGGGCAGCGAATCAATTAAAAATTTCGGCTGCTTTCCGTTGCGAGGGGAGTAGCGATCAATATCGAGGAATCGCAGCAATTGATCAATCAACTTGTAGATTACCGGCGCGAAATCAGTCTCTTCGTCTTGTTTTCCTCGCCAGCGGTCGAGGCAAAGCCGGTAACTCTCATATTTCTCGAGCGGTGTGGAATTGAATACGCAAACGGTATTCTCATTTATTCTCACAGCTTGCGGATCATTATCTTCTTCTCTACATGCGCGCCAATAAAGGGCATCCACGTTTTGCAGAACGCTGATTACATTCTCTCGCGGCAATTGTTTCCCAACGAGCGCAGGCAAGTGCGACGGAGCAAGATGGGACTCGCCGATCAAAACTACGATGACCGCGTCGGGATGGCGCTCACGAATCTCGGCGATCTTGTGGGCTGCGTGCCTGTCGCGAATGCCAATCTTGCGCAAGTCCTCGCGGGGCATACAGTCGAGACCGAACACCGCAACCGCGTGCTGGCGGGCTGTCAGTAGTAGCTCATAAAACGGGTCCCAATCGTAGCCCCAATCCAAGTCAAACCGAATGCGCCGCCGGATTTCTTGTTCGCAAATGTCTTCGTTCCACCACTCGTCAACAATGTGTTGATCACGCGAGAAAACCGTCTCCACGGCGAGCACAATCGGGCGGTTTTTCTTTTTTGCCTGATCTTTGAGCAATTCTGCAACGTACTTCTGGCAAGCGGGCAACGCGTGGTAGTCGCCCACCAAAACGATACTGGCGGCGTTAATTTTCGCCTCAAGCTCAACGGACCCGAGCACACTCTCGTAAGACCGGAACGCTTGCGTGTATTCCTGAAGATATTTACGCCGCCATGTCTTGTCGCTGGCGCGAATCTCGGGCTCAACCGACGCCAAAGCTCGAATTTGAGTTGCTGTCCGGCGAGATCGCGAGGTGATTTGGATTGCCATCGGTTTCGATCTGACTAAGAGACGCGGTATTCAACCGCGCCGAATTACGATACGTTTCCTTGACTTCTTCTCCGCCCCGTCCCTATGCTCAGGACTTCCGATTCCAATATTGGAATCCAGGACCGCGCTCGCCGAAGGAGAATCAATTGCTCACTGAACCGCCCGCTAATTTGACGGTCGCTACCACGGGCGCCAGTGGATCGCTTTTTTTGAAACATTTTCTGCTTGCCGCCGAACGTGACAAGCGAATTCTGAACGTCAACTTCATCGCATCCGACAGCGCGCTGCGAGTTATGGCCGAAGAACTCGACTTACGCGGCCGCGATAAGCTCGTTGCCCAGCTTCTCGGAAAGCGCTCTCGCAAAATTCATCAGCAATCGAACGCTGACATCGCCGCAAATGTCGCCAGCGGTTCTTATCCGGCCGACGCGATGGTCGTGATCCCATGCAGCGTCGGCACGTTGGCGCGCATCGCCAACGGAATCGCTTCGCGACTCATTGAGCGAGCCGCAGACGTGAGCCTGAAAGAAAAGCGTCCGCTCGTTCTCTGTATCCGCGAAACTCCGCTTAATAAAATTCACATCCGCAACATGTATCGGGCTGCGGACGCCGGGGCTACCGTATTCCCCTTGATCCCAGCCTTTTACAACCACCCCGTCACTAGCGACGATATGGCCCACGAGTTCGCAAATCGCGTGCTAGCTCATATCGGCTTGCCCCAGCCCGACGCTTACCACTGGAAAGGCTAGGACTGTTCAGAAAAAGTCATCTGCGTGGAGGATTTAAGTTTAGGAGTGGAGAAGTGCAGCCATCCAGATTCCGAGCGGCCATGTACCGTGGGAAGGAGGTCAGCCAGCACTCAACATGCCGGATGACATCAGAGCTCAAATCTCCAATATGACCGGCATGATTAACGGGCGCTTCTGGGTTTGTTTGGATATGTAACGCTTCAAATCTGTACGGATTTTTTCTTTGATTACCCCGTAGTCAGCTTTTTCTTCTGAGCTGGATTGGTTCAGCGTCTGCATGACGATCTGACGCGCTTCGCCCATGAAGCCGTCTTCCCCGGGAGAGAATCCGCGGGTCACGATTTCGGGAGAGCTTTCCACTCGTCCGGTGAGCTTGTTGATGGCGATGATTGGCAGCACAATCCCATCTTCACTCAAATGACGACGGTCTTTTATTATCAAGTCTTCCACCACATCGGTCCGCGACCCGGAATCAATGCAGACTCGGCCCACATTGATGCGTCCGGCTTTGCGCGCGCCCAATTCGTCGAATTCGAGAATGTCTCCGCTTTCGATCAACATCACGTTTCCCACGGATCCGTGCATGGCCCCCGCCAATTCCGCGTGGAGCTTAAGCTGACGATACTCGCCGTGAATGGGAATGAAATATTTGGGCTTGACCAGATTAATGATCAGCCGCAATTCTTCCTGGCTGGCGTGGCCGCTGACGTGCACCGGCGGCGACGATCCGTCGTCGTAAATCACATGAGCCTGTCGCCGGAACAGGTGGTCAATCATGCGGTAGATCGCCTTCTCGTTCCCCGGAATGATGCGCGACGAAAGCATCACCGTATCGCCCTTCTCGATCTTGGCGTGCTTGTGATTATCCACTGCGGCGCGCGATAAAGCGGACATCGGTTCGCCCTGAGTTCCGCTGATCATCACACAGATTTTTTCGGGCGGATAGTTTTTCATGTCGCCGGGATGAATCAGTAGCCCTTCGGGAATTTCGACGTAGCCGAGATCTTCCGCGATTTCCGCCGAACTATTCATCGAGCGGCCCACGAAAGCAATCTTGCGGCCGTGCTCGAACGCCATCTCAACCGCGAGTTTCAGGCGGTGGATAGAAGATGAAAAACATGAAATAAACAGCCGCCGCCTGGTATGCGCAAAAACTTCGTCAAATTTTCGGCGTACCGCTCGCTCGCTTGGCGTGTATCCCTTGCGTTCAACGTTGGTCGAATCCTGGAAGAGAGCGAGCACGCCTTCTTTGCCATATTCCGCGAACGAATGAAGATCGAAAAGCCGGTTGTCCGTCGGCGTCGGGTCAACTTTGAAATCGCCGGTGTGGATCATGACCCCGAGAGGTGTGTGAACCGCCAGCGCAACACAATTCACCAAACTATGTGTCACTTGAATCGGGTGAATGGTAAAAGGGCCAATTTTGAAGCGTTCTCCCGGGGTAATTTCGTTCAAATCGGCGTTATCGAGAAGGCCGTGTTCATCCAGCTTGTCTTCGACGTATGCGAGAGTAAACTCAGTTCCCCAGACCGGAACGTTCAGTTCAGAGAGAATCCATGGCAATGCGCCGATATGATCCTCATGGCCGTGAGTGAGCACGATTCCACGAACGTGCTGGCGATTTTCGGTCAGATAGGAGATGTCGGGGACAACGATATCCACGCCGAGAAGTTCGGCTTCGGGGAACATCAGGCCCGCGTCAATGACAATAACGTCGTCGCCCCAGCGAACGGCCATGCAGTTCATGCCGAACTCGCCGAGCCCGCCTAGCGGTATGATGTGAAGCTTTCCAGTTGGCATTTGGAGAAGATTGATCGTAGCACAAGCGCATTAAAGGCTCTGGGGACGTGAATAGTAAGATAGTCACTATGCATGTCGTCGCATATGTGCAGATTCACGCGAAGGTTCAGATGGCAGGGCAACGGCTAATATGCATCTAACAGGACGCTCATGATTGAAGATATCCGCAAGTCGTGGTTGCGGCGCAGGGTCGAGAGCGCGCTTCAGCACGGCTTTCAACGCGCTTACGAGACGGTCAAAGTAACTCCTTCCAAATTTTTGCGCCAGTTGCAGACGGTGTATGGAGTTCCAGTCACCAGCTATCAGGGACTTTACTCGGTTGAGATCAATGCCCTCGACGATCTGGCGGAGCGCGTGATTCGCAGCGCGATGAAGGTAGCGGCGGCAGAGGGTGCAGGTCTGGGCCTCGGCGGAATTATGACAATCGTCCCCGATCTGAGCTTTTTGGCCGGGATTACGCTGCGAATGATTCAAAAGCTCAGCCTCGTATATGGCTTCGAGTACAGCAACGATGAAGAGATTGCGGAGCTTTGGATTGCCGCTGCCAGCGCCGCCGGTGTGGACATCAGCCGCGACCTGCTGGAAAAGGAAGTCATCAACAAGTTCGTCCCTCGCGTCATCCAGCGCATTGCCGCGCAAGCCAGCAAGGAAGTCGTGGAAAAATGGGCTGGACGCCTTATCCCCCTCGCCAGTTCGGTCATTGGGGCAGGCCTGAACTATTACTTTGTGCGGGCGTGGGGAGAGCGCGCCCGACGGCATTTCCGCGAACGGCATCTGCAATCGCGAAAGCGCATGGCTGCGGCAGCTAATGTGGTTACTTTGCCGGGGGCTGGTTCTGGTTCCTGACAAAGCAACCCGAAGTAAATCCTGGAGAATCGCCGTCCGTTCGGCTGCATCGGTTCCCCCCTTGCCAAAAGCAGGCTACGATGCGGCACCTGCGGTCACTTTTTTCCTGAAGACCCACATCATATTTTATTTAATTGCGGAAGGATGGGATCGTTCTATCCCAACTTCCATGAAGTTTCTAAAAGCAAGAATTCTTCCGCAATTTATTCTGAATAAAAAATAAAACAGGTTGCCCATCCTAGCCTGCTTTTGGCTAGGGTGCGAATCCGTGCTGCCGACATGATAGATTTTGCTCTTCCTGTAACATTCTTGAACACATGCCCACATTCAAATGCTCTGCCATTCTTTTCGATCTTGACGGTGTTCTTGTGGACTCCACCCCATCGGTCGCGCGGCAATGGTCGTTGTGGGCGCGACAAAATAACGTTGATCCGGAAAAAGCCGTTGAAATCGCGCATGGACGGCGCACGATAGAAAGTGTGCGGTTGCTTGCGCCGCATCTCGATGCTGAGGCGGAGACGAAGAAGATCGAACAGCGCGAAGTGGATGACAACGAAGGGGTAGTGGTCATGCCCGGTGCGGCGAAATTGCTGGAATCACTTCCTCTCAAGCGATGGTGCGTGGTCACTTCCGGCACGCGGCGCCTAGCGGCATCGCGGTTGAAGGTGGGAAATCTGATTGTTCCGAAAGTATTGGTTTCCGCGGACGATGTCGTTGACGGCAAGCCGCATCCAGAACCTTATTTGAAAGGCGCGGCGCTACTGAAGATGAATCCTGCCGATTGCCTGGTGATCGAAGACGCTCCTGCGGGAATTGCCGCGGCGCATGCAGCCGGAATGAAAGTGGCGGCTTTGATGACAACTTATCCTGAATCTGCACTGCAAGAAGCCGACGCGATTGTACCGGCATTGTCGGATGTGAGTGTGAGTATTTCGGATGGTGGGTTAACCGTGACCGTGGGTGCCGGAGTCAAGAAGTAATAAGACCTTCTTTTTGCATGACCCTAAGCAGTATCGCGACGTTCAATGCGATGGCGATCTGGATTTTATCTGACGGTCTATTAGTTGCCTGATCCTGTCGTAACGGGACTTAGGAATTAGAATCACACCATTCTCCAGCCGAATCCATTGAACCCCGCCGCCATTCTGTTCGCGTATGATCTTAAGGTCCGCCGCGGGGACAGGGCCTTGCCCTTCATAGCGAAGAAAGACCTCATCGTAGAGCGGTTCTCCATTTCTGTTGAATATCTGGCACCGATTCACATTTTCAGCCTCATCAAGCCAGCAGTATGTCCAATTGTAATCTCCCAATGCTAAGACCGGCGTGGCATCTGTCGGAACTCCTTTTGGACGATGGGGAATCACTACGAAATACCACCATAGTCCGACTATCAAGGCGACTAAGATTCCATTGAGCAGAAGTTGCTTTTTGAGAGTTGGGATGCTGGGGCGCATTGTTTTTTCGGGCTACTTCGAGAATAGTTGGGAACTGGATTATAGATCCCAAAAGTTCGGGAAGCATATTCATCTGTGCCAGTTGTCACATTTATGATAATATGACTTTAAGCATGATTATGACATACCCTCTGGGTCCGAAATCGCTATGAACGGCGAAACTCGAACGCGAATAAATG
>JBOGLB010000279.1:0-3560 GCA_050745965.1 Terriglobales bacterium
TTGCTACGCTCGACAAGACTGTTGGAGCGCTGTTGTCGAAGAATTCGGATTGGAGCCACCTTGAAATTATCGACGAATGAATCCCGAATTCATTAGAGTTGTTTTATTTGGTGATTCTTTCAGTGTCACACTAAGATTTAATCGTTTATGAATAAGGTGCTTTTAACTGGCCATGCAGAATGGGGGCGGAGGCGTTCGATTTCCAAGTCGGCGAATGGTCCGATGGGATCGGACCCACAATGCGCCACACGGGCTATGGAGAACCGAAACTGACGGGCGCTGGTATCTGGCCAACAATCGAGAAGGCAAAGGCAATTGCGGATCAACCTGTGAAGAAACCGCTTAGCCTCGACTGTTCCATTGTTTGGACAGAAGTTCCAAAGTGAGATGCTACATTTAGTTTGAAATCCTTTTTCCCAAAGTTCCCACTCTCAAAGCGAGGTACCTTTCACACGTGCGGAAGAATTTCATTTCAGGACTCAGCTAATGAGTGACTCCGAACAATACGCTCCTGGCTGGCCCGGCATCCCCCCACGCTGGACTTCCAGCGCGAAGACCGGGGTTGGCACGGCTCTAAACCAGCATAGCCGTGTGTGGTTCACCCTTAGCCACGGCATTTTCAACGAAATCTATTATCCTCGCGTGGATCAGGCATGCACGCGGGATATGGGCTTGATCGTCACTGACGGCAAAGAATTTTTCTCCGAAGAAAAGCGCCATTGCACTTTTCTTACTCGCGTCGCCGAGCCCGGAACTCCGCTCTACGAATTAATTAACACCGATATGCAGGGCAGATATCGGATCGAAAAGGAAGTACTTACTGATCCTTATCGCAACGTCGCGCTACAGAAGGTTCGCTTTGTGCCGCTTCAGGGAGCGATCGCGGATTATCATTTGTACGCTTTGCTCTCGCCGCATCTCGGGAATTGCGGCGATCACAACACAGGCTGGGTTGGCGATTACAAAGGTGTTCCCATGCTTTTCGCCGAGCACAATGGAATTTCGCTGGCGTTTGGATGTTCTGCGCCCTGGCGAAAAATGTCGGTTGGATTTGTGGGCTCCTCGGACGGCTGGCAGGATCTCAACAGGAATTACGAAATGACCTGGAATTACACCCGCGCCGAAAATGGAAATATCGCTCTGACCGGCGAGATTGACCTGCGAGCTTGCGGCGGCGAGTTTGTAATCGCCATCGGCTTCGGCGGAATTTGGGCGGAGGCTGGACAGCAAGTTCGCGCGGCGCTCCTCGAACCTTATCAAGAGCTTCGCTTTCACTACTCCCGGCATTGGAACGCGTGGCAGGAAACGCTTCTGAAACTTGATGATCCGGCGCGCGAACGAGATTTGTATCGTGCGAGCACCGCGATACTGCGGGTTCACGAGTCAAAGGATTTTCTCGGCGGCATCATTGCCAGCCTCTCCATTCCCTGGGGCTTCAATAAGGGAGATGAAGACCTTGGCGGATACCATCTGGTTTGGCCGCGAGACCTGGTGGAATCTGCATGCGGATTATTAGCCGCCGGCGCGCCCCTCGACGCGATACGTGTATTGCGTTATCTGGAATCCACGCAGGAAGCCGATGGGCACTGGGCGCAGAATATGTGGCTGGACGGACGTCCCTATTGGAGCGGCTTGCAGATGGATGAGACCGCATTCCCCATCCTGCTGATTGACCTGCTCCGCCGCGAAGCTACAGAGCAGTTGGGGGATCTCAATCGGTGGTGGGGTGTTGTGCGTCGCGCCGCGGCATTTCTAGTAAAGAACGGGCCGGTCACCCAACAGGACCGTTGGGAGGAAGATGCCGGATACTCTCCGTTCACGTTAGCTGCCGAGATCTCCGCCTTGCTGGCGGCGGCTGACCTGGCGGATGCCGTGGGAGAAAAACGGATCGCAACATACCTGCGCGAAACCGCCGATAACTGGAACGACAATATCGAGCGGTGGATCTATAGCACAAATAATGCGATGGCAAAACAAATGGGAGTAGAAGGATACTACGTGCGTATCGCTCCTCCGGATAGGGATGGTGCGGCATCCCCACTCGAGGGATTTGTGCCCATCAAGAACAAGCCGCCGGGCCAGAGCAACGAATCCGCCACAGATCTTATCAGCCCCGATGCGTTGGCCCTGGTACGCTTTGGGCTCCGCGCTGCGGATGATCCGCGCATTCTGAATACCGTCAAAGTTATTGACGCCGTACTGAAAGTGCAGCTTCCCCAAGGCCCTTGCTGGTATCGCTACAACGGAGATGGTTACGGCGAACATGAAGATGGATCGCCCTTCGATGGAACGGGGATTGGAAGACCGTGGCCTTTGTTGGCCGGGGAGCGAGCGCATTACGAACTCGCCGCGGGGCGACGCGATCAGGCCGAAGAGCTATTGAAAGTGATGGAATATTCGACTCACGGCACCCGCCTGCTTCCGGAGCAAGTCTGGGACCAGCCCGACATTCCGGAGCGCGAACTGCGCTTCGGCAAACCTTCAGGGTCGGCGTGTCCTTTAGTCTGGGCTCATTCCGAATACATCAAACTTCGGCGTTAGCTAAGAGACGGAAAAATTTTCGATCAGCCTCCGCAGCCGGTGAAGAGATATATTGTCGAGAAAACCCAATCAACCTGCTTCGGATGGCGATTTAACAATAAGACCCGAACCATGCCGCAAGGAAAACAATTGCGCCTGGCGCTGTTGGCTCGGGCGCGAGTGCATTGGAGTTTCGATGGCTGGCGGACCGTGCAGGACACGGACACGCGCGACACAGGACTGGAAATGTTCGCCGCCGATTTGCCAACGAACAATCTGGCGGCGGGAACTCAGATCGTGTTTACATTTTATTGGCCCGAAGCACAGCGGTGGGAAGGAACGAATTTTTTCGTGGTGGTGGAAAAGGCTTAGCTCGCGACGTTTGCAACAATTCCGAGCGCGGGTAGGGATTTCGCGTGCGGCTCCGATCGCCCGCGTTGTACCCGCGAGATTCTTCGGGACTAAAAGTCCCTCAGAATGACGTCAAAGTCAAAAACTTTCCTTTACTCGCCGGTATAAATGAGTTCCACCACCGTGCAATCGTCATTCAACGGGGTTCCGCCGCAGAAATCCGCAACGGCTGAGAAGATATCTTCTAGACTCCCTTTCTTGGCAGCATGCTCCAGGCGTTCGTTATCGAAAAAATCTCCGCGCGCGTTTTCAGCTTCGGTCACTCCATCCGTGACCATCACCAGGCGGTCGCCTGGATGCAAATTGCAACGATCGCTCTCGTAGGCTGCATCGGCCAACAATCCCACGGGCAAATTTCCGTGGCCGGGCCGAATGATTTCATTGTTGCAAACCAGTAGCGGAGGGACATGCCCGCAATTTACGTATTCCAATTCCCCGTCGCGGCGAATGCGCGCAATGATCACCGTGGCATATTTTTCGCCAATATGTTTATGGGTAAAAAAGCGATTTACTGCGGCCACGATTTCCGTCAAAGGCATGTGCGCGACCAATTGGGAATAGATCATGCCTTGAAGAGTGGAAGCCAGCAGCGCAGCCGAAACCCCTTTGCCGCTGACATCGGCGAGAAC
>JBOGLB010000280.1:0-5748 GCA_050745965.1 Terriglobales bacterium
CAGCTTTCGCAGTTCATGGATCAGACAAACCCGCTGTCCGAGATCACCCACAAACGGCGCTTGTCAGCCCTTGGGCCGGGTGGTTTGTCGCGTGAGCGCGCAGGATTCGAAGTTCGCGATGTTCACCCGACGCACTATGGGCGCATCTGTCCGATTGAAACGCCGGAAGGTCCAAACATCGGATTGATCTCGTCGCTTAGCTGTTATGCGCGAATCAACGATTACGGATTCATCGAGTCCCCGTATCGCCGGGTCAAAGGCGGGCGAGTGCTCGATTTCGTGAGCATCGTGAACGCAGGCGACAGCGATCTCAAGGTGGGAGACCATATTGAGAAGCACGAACTTGAAAAGCTAAATTCCGAGTTGAAAGACAAGCGGAAGCGTCCGGCGGAGATTGAGCCTTATTCGTTTTATCAATCAGCGTGGGAAGAAGACCGTCACATTATCGCGCAGGCCAACGTGGAACTCGATGACAAGGGACGTATTGTCGGAGAGTTAGTCAATGCTCGCAAGGCCGGGAACTTCGTGTTGGTTAGCCGCGACGAAATTGATTACATTGACGTGAGTCCGAAGCAGTTGGTCTCGGTTGCGGCATCGCTGGTCCCGTTCCTTGAACACGACGATGCGAACCGCGCACTCATGGGCGCGAACATGCAACGGCAGTCCGTGCCGCTGCTGCGCGCGGAAGCTCCCATTGTCGGCACCGGAATGGAAGGCGTTACGGCGCGTGATTCAGGCGCGGTCATTTTGGCAAAACGCAGCGGAGTTATTGACTCGGTTGACTCCGAACGCATCATCGTTCGGGTCGCGGGCGAACACCATCCGGGGCAGCTCTCGCGCGAAGTGGGCAGCGACATTTATCAGCTCACGAAATTCAAACGCTCGAACCAGAACACCTGCATCAACCAGAAGCCCGTTGTCACGAAAGGACAGCAGGTTGTCAAAGGACAGGTGATCGCCGACGGTCCGTGCACGGATCACGGCGAGCTGGCTCTTGGAAGAAACGTGCTGGTGGCTTTCATGCCGTGGCGCGGCTACAACTTCGAGGATGCAATTCTGGTCTCCGAAAAACTTGTTAAAGAGGATTACTACACTTCGGTCCATATCGAGGAATTTGAAATCGAGTCTCGCGATACCAAGCTGGGGCCCGAAGAAGTGACCCGCGACATTCCGAACGTCAGCGAAACCATGCTGCGAAATCTGGACGAAGCAGGCGTGATCCGCATCGGCGCGGGCATCAAGCAGGGAGACATCCTGGTTGGCAAAGTAACGCCCAAAGGCGAGACTCAGCTGACTCCAGAAGAAAAGCTGCTGCGGGCGATCTTCGGCGAAAAGGCCGGAGACGTGCGGGATGCATCGCTGTATTGTCCGCCTGGAATCGAGGGCGTGATCGTTGACGTCAAGATTTTCTCCCGCAAAGGGCAGGAAAAAGACGAGCGCGCAAAATCAATTGAAGCGGCGCAAATCGGCAAGCTGGAAAAGAACCTTTCCGATGAAATCCGGATTCTTACCGATGAACGCCTCAAGCGGTTGGAAAACATTCTCGGCGGTAAAGAAGTTCAGGCCGATCTACATGACGAGCGGACCAACAAGCGTCTGCTGACCAAGGACACGGTTCTTGATCGCGATGCGATTGAGCGCATCTCGACCCGGAACTTGAAACGCATTAAATATGCGGATAAAGATCCGCGCGTCAACGAGCAGATTGACGAGATCGAGGAGATGACCTCGCGTCAGATTGATGTGCTCAAGAAGATCGTCAACGAACGCAAAGACAAACTTACCAAGGGCGATGAACTGCCTCCAGGCGTGATCAAGCTGGTGAAAGTTTATGTCGCCATGAAGCGCAAGCTGAGTGTCGGCGACAAGATGGCCGGCCGTCACGGAAACAAAGGTGTAATCGCGCGCATTCTGCCGGAAGAGGATATGCCTTATCTCGAAGATGGAACGCCGATGGAGATTGTGCTCAACCCGTTGGGCGTGCCTTCTCGTATGAATGTGGGACAGATTCTTGAAACCCACTTGGGATGGGCTGGGCATGAACTCGGCAAGAAGATCACCAAAATGATGGCTGAGAATTCGGTCGAAGCAACTGTTCGCCGCGAACTCAAGGCATTGTTCAAAGATACGACTTTGGCGCAGGAAATTTCCGAGATCCCCGACGACGAATTAATGGCCGTCGCGGAAACTTTGAAGCGTGGCGTCTTCACTGGTTCGCCTGTCTTCGACGGATCGCGCGAGAGTGAAATCAAAGCATTGCTGAAACAGTCAGCCTTGCCGGAGTCCGGCAAGACCACGCTTCACGACGGCGTGACCGGAGACAAGTTCGAGCAGCCGGTAACCGTTGGCTACATCTACATGCTGAAACTGTCGCATCTGGTGGATGACAAGATTCATGCCCGCTCCATCGGGCCGTACTCGCTGATTACCCAGCAGCCGCTGGGAGGCAAGGCGCAGTTCGGCGGCCAGCGATTCGGAGAAATGGAAGTCTGGGCGTTGGAAGCTTACGGCGCGGCCTTCATTCTGCAGGAACTGCTGACGGCGAAGTCGGACGATGTTTATGGCCGTACCAAGATTTATGAGGCCATCGTCAAGGGCGAAGCCGCCATGGAGCCGGGAGTGCCGGAATCGTTTAACGTCCTGATTCGCGAATTGCAATCGCTCTGCCTTGACGTCGAGTTGATCAAGGCTGGCGAGAAGAAGCCGGTGCTTAGCGCTGCGAACGACTAGGAGCAGTTATCAGCCGTCAGCTCTCAGCTTTCGGTCAAGTCGCTGAACCTGACGGCGCAAGTTCTGGAAAATGAGCCTACCGAAATCGCTCTCCTTTCGGCCAGGCGAGAGATGTTACGGGATTCCGATTTTCAAGCTGAAAACCGGAAACTAGAAACTGGTTTGGGAGAGCCGCCCGCGACGGCGAACGGCCGCAGGAAGTGGAGGACCACCTTGTTTCGTTCGAGCCCCTTTGACCTGGCAAACCCCATCGCCGATTTCGATGCTATTCGCATCAGCCTGGCTTCGCCCGAAAAAATCCGGAGCTGGTCGCACGGCGAAGTCACCAAACCAGAAACCATCAACTACCGCACTTTCAAGCAGGAGCGCGATGGGTTGTTCTGCGCCCGCATTTTTGGACCTGTAACCGATTGGGAATGTCTCTGCGGCAAATACAAGCGCATGAAGCACCGCGGAGTGATCTGCGATAAGTGTGGAGTCGAAGTCACGCTCTCTAAAGTCCGCCGCGAGCGGCTTGGGCACATTGAACTCGCTTCGCCCTGTTCCCACGTGTGGTTTTTTAAGGGCCTGCCCAGCCGCATCGGGCATTTACTCGATATTTCCCTCCGTGACCTCGAAGCCGTTCTTTATTTCGAAGCCTATGTGGTCGTTGAGCCAGGCGATGCGCCGGTAAAAGATCACGAAGTCATCAAGGACGAGGCGAAGTACCGCGAACTCGATCAGCAATTCCGTCCCGCAGGCTTTAAGGCAATGATGGGCGCGGAAGCGATCAAAGAACTTCTCAAGCGGGTGGACATTGAAGGGCTCGCAGTCGAACTCCGCGAGAAGATGAAGCATGAGAGCTCGCTGCAAAAGCGCCTCAAGTACACCAAGCGGTTAAAAGTCGTCGAAGCATTTCGCCGCAGCGGCAACAAGCCGAACTGGATGATCCTCGACGTGATTCCGGTCATCCCGCCGGAACTTCGTCCGCTGGTTCCACTGGATGGCGGACGCTTCGCCACTTCCGACCTCAACGATCTTTATCGCCGCGTGATCAACCGCAACAACCGGTTGAAGAAGTTGATGGACCTGCACGCGCCGGAAGTTATCGTTCGTAACGAAAAGCGCATGTTGCAGGAAGCGGTTGACGCACTGTTTGACAATGGACGCCGCGGCCGAGTACTGCGCGGCGCGAACAATCGTCCGCTCAAATCGCTTTCAGACACGCTAAAAGGAAAGCAGGGCCGTTTCCGCCAGAACTTGCTCGGCAAGCGCGTGGATTATTCGGGGCGTTCCGTCATCGTCGTCGGCCCAGAATTGAAGCTGCACCAGTGCGGACTTCCCAAGAAGATGGCGCTGGAACTGTTCAAGCCTTTTATTTATCACCGTCTCGAACAGACGGGGCACTGCACCACCATCAAGCAAGCCAAGGAAATGGTTGAGCAGCAGGAGCCGATTGTTTGGGACATCCTTGAAGAAGTGATTAAAGACCACCCTGTAATGTTGAACCGTGCGCCGACGCTTCACAGGTTAGGCATTCAGGCGTTCGAACCGGTGCTGGTCGAAGGTAAGGCCATCAAAATTCACCCACTCGTCTGCACCGCATTTAACGCGGACTTCGACGGCGATCAGATGGCGGTACACATTCCGCTCTCTCCTGAAGCTCAGGTCGAAGCCAGCGTATTGATGCTCTCATCGCACAATATTCTGTCGCCCGCGTCGGGGCATCCGATCACCGTTCCAACGCAGGATATGGTGCTCGGTCTCTACTACCTGACGAAAGGCAAGCCTGGAGCAAAGGGTGAAGGCCGCGCCTTCGCTAACATCGAAGAAGTACTGATGGCCCTCGAAGCGGGTGAAGTCGAAACACTTACGCCGATCCGTCTGCGCTATACGGGCGAAGTGATTGACCTGACCAGCGCCTACGACGATCAGGACATCACTCACACCGACCCGGTTCAATATGAACGGACCTTTTTAAACACGACCGTTGGTCGCGCCATATTGAATGACCATCTTCCCGAAGCCATGCCGTACATCAATGGCTTGCTTAAGAAGAAAGGTATTGGGCAACTGGTCAGTTATTGCTACTTGAGATTTGGCCTCGAAGTTACGGTCAAGATGCTCGACGAGGTCAAAGACCTGGGATTCCGTTACGCTACCAAGGCTGGACTCTCCATCGGCATTGATGACATGGTCATTCCAGATAACAAGAAGACACTGGTGAAAGATGCCGAAAAGCAGGTCGTCAACGTTCAACAGCAATATCTTGACGGCGCAATCACCAACGGCGAACGCTACAACAAGGTCATCGAAATCTGGTCGGCCATTACCGAAAAGGTTGCCGACGAGATGTTCGGCCAAATGCAGCAGCGGGACAAAGAAGGCTTTATCAACCCGATTTACGTCATGGCCGATTCCGGCGCTCGAGGATCGAAACAACAGATTCGGCAACTCTCGGGCATGCGCGGATTGATGGCTAAACCGTCCGGTGAAATCATCGAGACGCCGATCACGGCGAACTTCCGTGAAGGACTGACCGTGTTGCAGTATTTCATCTCAACGCACGGCGCCCGTAAAGGACTGGCTGACACGGCGCTCAAGACAGCCGATTCAGGCTATCTGACCCGCCGTTTGGTTGACGTTGCGCAAGACGTGATCATCAGCGAATACGATTGCGGAACGGTTGACGGGATTTACGTTGCGGGAATCGTCGAAGCAGGCGAAGTTATCGAGCCGTTGCGCGACCGTATCGTTGGGCGCGTATCGCTCGAAAAGCTCAAAGACTACGACGGCAACGTGGTAGTTGAAATCAATCAGGAGATCACCGAAGAACTCGCGGGAACGGTTCAGGCGGCGGGCATCGAGAGGGTGAAAATCCGCTCGGTGCTGACTTGCGAATCCAAGCGCGGAGTCTGCGTGATGTGCTACGGCAGAAACCTCGCCTCCGGTCGCCTGGTCGAACTGGGTGAAGCTACTGGAGTGATCGCGGCGCAATCTATCGGCGAGCCTGGAACGCAGCTCACAATGCGTACCTTC
>JBOGLB010000281.1:0-5122 GCA_050745965.1 Terriglobales bacterium
TCTTCAGTCTTGCCTTCAGCCTCAATCGCTGCCTGAAACGACAAACGCGCGCCGTGCTGTTCAGAGGGATGTTCGACCGGCATGTGTCGGCCGGCAGGCGCAGCAACTGATGGTCTACTCTCTGATGATCCAATCTCTGACGACCCAACCTCTGACGACCCAGCCTCCAAGGTAAAAATCACTTGGCCGACTTTTACCTTCTCGCCTTGTTTGACGTTAACATCTTTAACTACGCCGTTGACTGATGATGGAACCTCTACCACGGCTTTGTCGGTTTCCAATTCCATGACCGGCTGGCCTTCGGAAACTTTGTCGCCCGCCGAAATCAGCAAACGTACCAAGTCCCCTTGGCTGATGTTCTCGCCTAATTCCGGGAGTTTGAATTCGGAAGCGCCCGGTTGGGCAGTTGAATCACGGGGCGGAATAACGGCTTTATCAGCAGCGGTTTTGGATTTCGCAGCCGAAGCAGCGCGCTTTTCGCCGGATCCTTCCGCGGACGCGCTCGCTCGATGTGATGACTCCGCTTCGGATGGTCCGGCATGCTCCGCAGACGCGGCATTCTTTGAAGCAACATCCGCCGTCTTCTTTGTCGCCTGTGAATTCGCTTCGGGCGATGACGCACGGGATTTCGCGCCCGCGCCGTTTTCTACCGTGAAGATGACTTGGCCAACCTTGACCTTCTCGCCTTCTTTTACCCGGACTTCTTTTACCGTCCCGGTCAATGACGACGGGACTTCAACCACAGCCTTATCGGTTTCGAGTTCCATTACGGTCTGGCCCTCGGTAATGTTTGCGCCTGGGGAAATCATGAGCCGGACGAGATCGCCCTGATGAACATTTTCGCCGAGTTCCGGCAGCTTGAATTCGGTCACGAAACTCTTTCTCCCTCTTTGAATCAAAACGCGCGTAGAGACGTAGCAAGCTAGGTCTCTCTACCTGAAGTCTTACCTATGCGGAAAAGCAAAATCAGCTTATCGCGGGATTCAACTTCTCTGGATTAATGCCAAGATCCTTGATGGCTTTTTGAAGTAGGTCTCCGTTGATCTGTTTATCTTTCGCCAATGCGTTCAAACTTGCCAGCACAATATGTTTTGCATCCACCTCGAAGAAGTCGCGCAATGCGGCGCGATTCTCGCTACGCCCAAAACCGTCGGTTCCCAATGCAACCAGTGGACGCGGCATCCATTGCGCGATCGCTTCTGGCAATACTTTCATGTAATCAGATGCGGCGACCAGAACTCCCGGTGCATCCTTCAAGCATTGAGTTACAAAAGGCACCCGCGGCTTTGCGGCAGGATGCAAGAGATTCCAGCGCTCGCAATCATTACCATCGCGGTACAGCTCTTTATAGCTGGTTACGCTCCACACGTCCGCCGCAACGCCGTACTTTTCTTCCAGTATTTTTTGGGCCTTTAGCACTTCGTACATAATAGTTCCGCTGCCAAAAAGCTGAGCACGCAGCTTTGCATCTTTCTTTTCAGAAGTCTTGAAGCGGTACAGACCCTTCAAGATGCCTTCGCGAATCTGTTTACCTGCGGGCATTTCGGGCATTGGCAACGGCTCATTGGTGACCGTCAGGTAGTAGAAGATAGACTCCTGGTCCACATACATTCGCTTGATCCCATCTTGAATGATGACCGCAATTTCGTATGCAAAAGCCGGATCGAATGCGAGTAAATTCGGCACGGATAGCGCGAGAACGTGGCTCTGTCCGTCCTGATGCTGGAGACCTTCGCCCGCTAGTGTCGTTCGTCCGGCCGTTCCTCCGACCAGAAAGCCCCGAGTTCGCATGTCGGCAGCAGCCCAGATCAGATCCCCAATACGCTGAAATCCAAACATGGAGTAATAAATAAAGAACGGGATCGTATTGATCCCGTGGTTTGCGTAAGCGGTTCCAGCGGCAATAAACGAAGACATCGAGCCGGCTTCGGTAATGCCCTCTTCCAATATCTGTCCGTCTTTTGCTTCCTTGTAATACAGCAGTGTGGACATGTCCACCGGTTCGTACAGTTGGCCAACGCTCGAATAAATTCCCACTTGCCGAAAGAGCGCTTCCATGCCGAAAGTCCGCGCCTCATCCGGAATAATCGGCACAATTAATTTCCCAATCTCCGGGTCGCGTAACAACTTGGAAAGTAGGCGCACAAACACCATGGTCGTCGAAGCTTCACGTCCATCAGTACCCTTATAAAATTCCTCAAAGTGAGATTCTGAAACCGGCTTCATCGGCTGCGAGCGAACCTTGCGGTCCGGCAGATATCCCCCGAGCTGCTTGCGACGCTCCTGCATGTATTGAATCTCGGGACTGTCGTCTGCGGGACGGTAAAATGGAGCATCATGCAACTCGGGATCTGGAATTGGAATTCCGAATCGTGACCGGAAGATTCGGAGCTCGTCATCGTTCAGTTTCTTTTGCTGATGGGTAATGTTCTTGCCTTCTCCCGCCTCACCCAATCCGTATCCCTTAATAGTCTTGGCAAGAACGATAGTGGGGGCACCCTTGTGGTCCACGGCGGCTCTGTAAGCGGCATGTACCTTAATCGGATCGTGTCCGCCCAGTCGCATGCGGGAGAGTTGCTCATCGGAAAGGTGTTCGACCATTTTCAGTAAACGGGGATCGCTTCCGAAAAGATTCTGTCGGAAATAAGCGCCGCTTTCGACGAAATACTTTTGATATTGACCGTCGCTAATCTCACCCAATCGCCGTACCAACAGCCCGTCGCGATCATTTGAAATCAGGTTATCCCAGTCAGTCCCCCAGATGGCCTTGATGACGTTCCAACCCGCCCCGCGGAAAATCGCTTCCAGCTCCTGAATAATTTTGCCATTGCCCCGTACTGGGCCGTCAAGCCGCTGCAAATTGCAGTTGACCACGAAAATCAGATTGTCGAGACGCTCACGGGACGCTAGTGTGATCGAACCCAGCGACTCAGGCTCGTCCATTTCTCCATCGCCGAGGAATGCCCAAACCTTGCCTCCGGTGGATTCTTTTAGCCCGCGATTCTCCAAATATTTGATGAAGCGCGCATGATAAATCGCCTGGATGGGGCCGAGACCCATAGAAACTGTGGGAAATTCCCAAAAATCCGGCATCAACCAGGGGTGCGGATAAGATGAGAGTCCGCCGCCGGGTTTCAACTCGCGACGGAAATTTTCCAGTTTTTGCGCTGAAAGGCGTCCTTCCAGAAAGGCCCGAGCGTACATTCCAGGGGCAGCGTGTCCCTGAAAATAAACAATATCGCGATCGCCATTTTCGGTTCGGGCGCGCAGAAAATGATTGAATGCAACTTCGTAGAGCGTGGCGGCTGACGCGAAGGTCGAAATATGACCGCCAATGCCATCCTGCATTTTGTTCGCACGCACGACCATGGCAAGAGCATTCCAGCGCACTAAACTCTTAATTCGCCGCTCCATTTCCTGGCTGCCGGGAAACGGTGGCTGCTGCCGCACCGGTATCGTGTTCTGGTACGGAGTAGTCGCAGTAAAAGGCAGGTTCACACCAGCGGCGCGACGGGCATGCAACGACAGTTGCTGCAAAAGGCGGCCGGCGCGCTCGGGGCCACCCTTGGCCAAAACATAATCAAGAGAATCAAGCCATTCCCGGGTCTCGAGCACTTCGGACCCATTGCTGCTGGTAGGGATTTCCGCCAGTTTATAAGTCTCTGCCACGTCGGTTTTCTCCATCTATTTTCGGGAACCCTTAATCATAGACAATAATTTGGATTCTTGCTGAAGAGATACGCGGTTTGAGCAATGGTGCTGATTCTTTGTCGGCTTTCGGTGCCGGGTTGCGCCGCGACCATTTAATTGGCATCCTAGACGCATACAATGGGACCATTAGAAAATCGGAGCCAATTGGAGAGTTTTTATGCCTAAGAAAGTTGCATCCGGTAACCATCATTCAAAACTAAACGCACAGCCTCGCCTGCATCAGAGAGCTCGAGAAATCCAGAAGTACGGCACCGTCACTCATGCGCTGCCATTGGATTTGGAAGAGCCCGTTCGGCTCGAAATGGCGGAAAACCTCAACCAGTTGTTGGCTGACACTATGACACTGCGCGATCTTTACAAGAAATCGCACTGGCAAGTCGCGGGCCCGACTTTTTATCAGCTTCACCTGTTATTCGATAAACACTACGGCGAGCAGGCAGAGATCGTGGATACGATTGCCGAGCGCATTCAACTCCTCGGCGGCTTGAGCATCGCAATGGCCGTCGACGTCGCTGAAACGACAAGAATCGAGAGGCCGCCCCGTGGACGTGAAGAGGTTCCGGTGCAGATCTCCCGCTTGATAGATGCGCATCAAGTGATAATCGGCGAGTGTCGCGAATTGGCCAAAAGAGCGGATAAGCTGGGCGATGACGGCACTAACGACCTCGCGATCAGCGACGTTCTTCGAACCAATGAGTTGCAAGTTTGGTTTATTAGCGAGCATTTGGTAAACATGCCGTTGGTTGAGGCGGTGGATGCCGAAGAGGAATAGAGGTTAGCTCCGCGCTGCTTGTTTGATCAGCGTGATTGCTATCCAACCGTTTCCTGTAGTGAAATGGGATTCGCAGCTTGTTGTGTGATTTGCGAACTGGAGATGAAAAATGCCGAGGCTGTACGCGGTTACCGATACCATCACTCGCAGGCTCCCGAAGGTCATTTCCCCTGAAGGCCATGCGGTTGCGGATTACGTCGCGATTGGAATCTTCGCTGTGGCGGGCGGCCTGCTCTGGAAAACCAACAAACGCGCGGCAACTGCGGCATGGATGTGTGGTGGCACCGAGCTTTTACTTAATCTGATCACCGATTATCCCGGCGGTGTAGCGGGAATGGTAAGTTTTCCGGCGCATGGCAAAGTAGATTTGGGGCTCGCCGCCTTAAGTGCAGCAATGCCCGAACTTCTTAGTTTCCGCGAAGGGAGACGCTTTTTCTTGATCCAATCTGGCGCCCTTACGGCTCTGACAAACCTGACCAGTTTTAAGGTTGCTCGGACTTATCGCCGAAATTATCCAAAAAGAGGGCCTCGAACCGCGCAGAGCAGTCGTCTGGTCACCGCCATCGGAAGACTCACCATCGGAAGACTCATATGAAAGGTGGAGTAAGCTCTGGATGAAGAACCACTGCTTAGTCGAGC
>JBOGLB010000282.1:0-6613 GCA_050745965.1 Terriglobales bacterium
GACCACGTGATCGCGAAGCTTGATGTATTCAAGGCGCATGTCCTCCACGCATTGTTGCGGCCCCTTAAGGGCCTCGACCGCGGCCTTCTGAACGATTGAAGTCGGATTGGAGGTTGACTGGCTTTGCAGCTTTTGCATCGCGCTCACTATTTGCGCCGGGGCCAGCACATAACCAAGCCTCCAGCCCGTCATCGCGTAAGTCTTGGAGAGAGAACCGACAATCACCATCCGTTCACGATATTCAGGTAACGATCCCACCGAAAATTGCCGGCCCGTGTAGTTGAGGTACACGTAGCATTCGTCGGAGATGACCCAGATGCCGCGCTCGGACGCAAATTTCATTACTTCGCGCAAATCCTCAGGCGTCATGACCGCACCCGAAGGATTGGACGGCGAATTCAAAATAATGAGCTTCGTCCGCGAAGTCACGAGGTTCGCAACCATCGCCGCTGTGATCCGGAACCCCTCCCGTTCATCGGTTTCAAGCAGAACGCAATTGCCACCTGCGTAGCGCACAATGTCTTTAAAAGACACCCAGTAGGGCACGGGCAGAATCACCTCATCACCGTGGTCCACGAGTACTTGAATCGCGTTAAACAATCCATGTTTGCCGCCGACCGAGGCAATGGATTCCTCACGGCGATACTTCGACCCAAAGTCGGCGGTATGGCGTTGTACGATCGCATCGCGCAGTTCCGTGGTTCCACCGACCGCCGTGTATTTCGAGAAATTATTTTCGATTGCGGCGATCGCGGCGTCCTTAATGTGCTGCGGCGTCGGAAAATGCGGCTCGCCTGCGCCAAAGTCCACTACATCAATACCCTGCTGGCGGAGCTTATCCGCCTCTGCAACCACAGCCATGGTGGCTGACGGTTCAATTCGATTGATGCGTGCGGTAAGCTTCACTGCCGGGACTGCTTCAGTAACTGGTGTCATGCTTCCTTCCCTCTTCTAGATTATCGTTCAGTGCGAACTTACCTCGACGATTTCCGCCTCGCTGGTCTCTGAAGCTTAACTGCCGGATCGAGTTTCTCGCGCAATTTTTGCTCGACGGCTTCGGGCACAAGATCTCGAATCGAGCCCCCTAACCGCCCGACTTCCCGAACCAGCCTTGAGCTCAGATAAGAATACTGTTCCGCCGGCATCATGAACACCGTTTCGAGCTGCGGAGCCAGCTTGCGATTCATTAATGCCATCTGAAGCTCATATTCGTAATCACTGAGAGCGCGAATCCCTCGCAATACAGCGCTCGCATCCACGGATGCTGCGTAGTCAACTGTCAAGCCATCAAAAGTGTCCACCCGGACATTCCTAAAGTGGCGCGTCAGCTGCTCAATCATGTTCCGTCGCTCACCCAGACTAAATAGCGGATCCTTGTCCGGATTTCGCAGGATTGCGACTACCAATTCGTCGAAGATCTTACTGCCACGCTCGATCAAGTACAGATGCCCATTCGTGGGCGGATCGAAGGAACCGGGATAGATGGCAATGACCTTCTTCAATTTCCCCTGCTTTGCTCATCGAATGGCTGGACTTAAAGATTCTAAGCGGCGGACGAGAGAAATGGCAATTGTCTGCCAAGCCGCGAGGTTGGGGATTGGACGACCGCCGCTTCTTCCAAACCCTGGTCAATCCCGATACAATTGCCGCCTTTCATCCCGAGGAAGCTGGCTAAATGCCTGATTGGCGCGCAGAGACATCTTCACCCCAAAAATCCGCCCCCTACTTTTCAATCATCGCCGGACTGTTCCTGGTTTTGATGGCAGCACTCGCAGGATCCGCGGCGCTGCGCGAGTCCGTCACGATTGATGAAGTCGCGCATATTGGGGCAGGCCTGAGTTACTTGCAAAAACTGGACCTTCGGATGAACGAAGAGCACCCTCCGCTGGCGAAGGTTTGGGCTGCGATTCCTCTGGTGATCCGCGGGACGCGTGCCGATTATTCCAACATTTCGTGGACGTTCAGCGAACGAAACTTCTTTGGGGCCTATCTCGGGCAGTGGGTCTTCGGAGCGTGGGTGTTGGAACAATGGAATGATTCCGCGAGCACCGTCGCCTGGGCCAGATTCCCGATGCTATTGCTCACGCTGGTCCTCGGCTGGTCGCTTTTCGTAATCGGGCGTCGCCTGGGCGGGGATTGGGGAGGCCTGCTTTGCCTCGCCGTATATGTCAGCTCTCCGGTCTTTCTGGCATTTGGCCCGCTGGTGCACACCGACATACCAGTCACGCTTTTTAGTGTGCTGGCCCTGTGGACCTTCGCCGAAATATGGCGCAAACCTGACCGCAAGAAATCATTTTTATTTGGGCTGTGCCTGGCAGGTGCGATTCTTTCGAAGTTCACCGCTGGAATCCTATTTTTCGCCTTTGGCATTTTTGCCTTCACTACCCGCTGGTGGCCGGTCTCGGGACAACCCGCCGACAAGGCGGAACAGCGCGCCTGGAGGCGCCTGCGATGGCGCTTTACGCTCCGGGGCATCGCATGGGCCTCCGCGATTGTGTATATCTTCTATTTCATTTTTTCCATCCGCCAGACAACTGACATTTTGGATTTCGTTGGTCACGGCCGCCCAGCGTTCATCCCCCTGAGACGACTGTTGATGCCTGCGTGGCTCTTCCCGCGCGGACTGTTTATGGTTCTCATCACTGCCAGCCGTCCCACATTTATCCTGGGGTGCGCTTATCCGCACGGGGTCTGGTTTTACTATCCAGTGGTCTTCCTTCTCAAATCGCCATTAGGCTTTTTGGGATTGCTGTTGCTGGCAATCGCCGTTGCTCTGTTTCGCAGGCGTATTTCCGTTCAAACGGCCGTTACCGAAGAAGTCCGAGTGCATTGGCGAGTTCTCTGGGTTTCTCTCATCGTGTTTACCGCAGTCTTCCTGATGAGCCGCCTCGACATCAGCATCCGTCACTTTACTGTTCCCATTGTTCTGATCATGCTGCTGCTCGCTCCATTGCCCCGGATGCTGAACAACCTTCAGCCAACTGCTCCGTCATCCGTCCGGCTAGGCAAAGCAGTTGTCATCATTCTCGCAGCCAGTTGCTTGTTTACCGCGCTGCGAACGTATCCCTACTACTTCCCTTACATAAACTCGCTGAGGCTTGGAAGGCCCATATACACGCTTATGAGTGATTCCAACGTTGACTGGAATCAGTCCATACCGGAAGTGAAGCGATTTGCCACGCAACGCCAATTGCAAAAAATCGCCCTCGATTGGTACGGACTCACTGACAGCACAAAAGATGTTCCGGGCGCCTACGAATGGAATTGCCAGCAACCGGCGCCCAGCGATGGTGGGCAATGGGCCGTCGTTTCCGCAAACCTGATTTTCGATTCGCGCAATTGTTCGTGGCTGTTAACCTATCCGCACGAAAGCCTCGCCGGGGGCAGTATGCTCGCGGTTCATCTGCCTCAGACAATCCCGCCTGCCGGTAGTCCTGAGGGACCGCCGCTGCCGTCTCAGTATCGTCAATTTTTCGGAGCTCCCATAGACTTGAGATCATTATTCGTTGGTTTGATTCAGCGTCCTGACACTTTGCCCGAGACTTATGCCCACCTCGCGGAATCTTTTAAGCAAAGAATGAAAGCTCAGAAACCACCCGATTCAACTTCGGCGAAGTGAGGGCAGGCACGCAATAGGTTCATTGCTTTCGTTGTTCAAGGTGGAGGATAATTCCACCTGGCAGCGAATCCGTTCTCGCCGAATCGCCCTGATACTTGTTGTGAATCTGCCGAATTCCATTACGCTTACTCGCATCTTCAGCATCCCCCTGCTGATCTGGATTCTCTCAACCAGTCATCTGCAAGGCACCAATGGGGAAAAAGAATTGCTGGCGTCGGCGCTATTCATCGCGGCTTCGATAACAGACGGCATTGACGGGTATTTGGCGCGCAGGCGTGGACAGATCACAACGATGGGCATGCTGCTTGATCCGCTCGCCGATAAGCTCTTGATAGCGGCAGCTTTTATCACCCTCGTGCAATTCAATCCGCGACTCGTACCGGCTTGGATTGCCGTCGTGATCATTGGCCGGGAATTCCTGGTAAGCGGCTTGCGCTCCATCGCCGCTTCCGAAGGATTTACGATCGAAGCCAGCGATCTGGGCAAGTTCAAAATGGTTGTGCAGATTGTTTCAGTCGTGGCAGTGATCCTTGATCATCGCTGGACTGAGTGGCCGGTTTACGGGCAATATTTCTTCCCCGTGGATTGGATCGCACGCGTCGCCATATGGTTCATGGTCCTGCTGTCGCTCGTATCCGCAACGGATTATTTTGCCGCATTCTGGTCGAAGATTGACCGGCAGGTGGTGAAGCGCCGGCGACGTGCCTTCGTCCTTAGCCGGCGAAGGAAGCGGGATGTCCACGCCATCGAATGATTCGCGGCCTTCAGGAAACACTAAGATTTCCTGCCCCAGTGAATTCACCCATCTGGAACGCAGGCAGCTCCTAGCCTTGGCTCACGAAGCGATCCTGTCAGCGCTGGAACGGCGCGAAATTTCTACGGATTTCGATGTCGCGCGCTTTGCCGCTCCCCGAGGCGCATTTACAACCCTCTATCTTCACGGCAAGCTCCGCGGATGCGTGGGCTATCCGCTACCGGCTGCCCCTCTGCATCGCACAATTGTCGAAACCGCGCGCGGCGCGGCCTTCGAAGATACTCGCTTTCCCCCCATAACCCTCGACGAAGCCCGTGAAATATTAGTGTCCTTGAGCATACTGTCGCCCCTCAAGGCAATTAGTCCGGAAGAAGTGGAAATCGGAATTCATGGCTTGCTCATAAGCCAGCATGGGCGCCGGGGCCTGCTTCTGCCGCAAGTGCCCTCGGAACACGGTTGGGACCGTGTAACTTTTCTCGAGCAGACTTGCAGAAAAGCAGGCTTGCCACCAGGCGCATGGCAGTCAGGTGCAACGATTCAGATTTTCAGCGCCGAAATTTTTGGAGATCGAGATGTTCTTTGAAATACGACCACAACGCAATGATCAAAAAAAGGGAGAATCTTTGAGATTCTCCCTTACAAAAACGATGTTTGTGTCGAAATTACTGAGGATCCAATTCCACACCGTCCCCGAGGTGAACATCTTCCATGGCGAACACGATCATGCCGGTTGATGTCGTCGGCGTGGTGCCTATGATTACTATTTCTCCGACCGAGCGGCGTGGCAGGTCAGCAACGTGGATTTTCGGCCCATTGGTTCGATTAAAGAAATTGGGTTCAATTGCGGGCGGCCTCTTTTGAGTATCTTCGGACGTGGACGCCTTAAACGATAGTGAATCCACCGGATCTTGCAGGTCGGCAGTATATGAGCGTACGGCACGGAAGTAGTCTCCTACCTTTACGCCCTGGTTGGAGCCCAGGTTCATATAAACCTTCAAGCCGGTTCCTAGTTCGGAATCAAAATCCTTGGCCAAGAGGATTCTGCCATACAACTGCTTGTTCCGAGGCAGGAAGCGATCAAAGCGAATTTGAGGATGGAACCCAATTGTTTGTTTTTCAACAAAGGGCACCGCGACATCTCCAGGATTTACCGGATCGCAGCTGAATTCGATCTGTGCAATGGCCATCTTGTTTCGCGTGTCCACGATGCGAACCCGCGCCTCTTCTCCGTAAGGCTGGCCGGTCGCTTTCAACGCGGCATGCTGTCCGGGGAATAGCTGGTATTCGTTCACGTCCTGGAGTTCTCGAACAATGGTATATTCCTGACCGCTCTGATATCCACCGCCGGCAAGGTAAACCATATCTCCGTTTACGAACTTGGTTGTGCTGGGCGTCTGGAGCCCCCCAGCCACAAAATTCGCGTCAGGAATGGTCCTTGGACTTAGAAATCCGGAGCAGTACAGATCCGCGTAAGTTGGCGTCTGAACTCTCTCGGTTGGGAAACTGACTGTAGTGGGAAGCGTGCCCTCGGGGGCTTCGCGGCCTACTGCGGTTGAGACATCCTGGGCAGCTGCCCCTGCCAACAAAACCAGTACCAACAACAATCCTGTTTTCTTCATGTTACCTCTGGATGGGGCCGTGCTATTCCTGACCCGGGCATCCTCTAAGTGAAGTAAATAAAAGGCTTTCAGTGTGGACAGTAACAACCGGAACTCCCTTGGTCAAGGTTACGGCGGTGTAAGGCCATGTAGGTCAAGTGGTTTCCTCTGCCGAGAATTGTTAATCCGTTCTTGCATCTGGAATTACACGCCTGTAATATCGCGCCGACCCGCTCTTAACTATGACAGCCTCCCCTAACAGTTTCGCAACCCGGCTCCTGCACCAGCGCCTCCCACGGGTTTGTGTGGCCGTCACCGGGGCAGACGCCTCCGATATGGTCGAAAAGGCCGAGGCTCTAGCGCACGATAACCCATTTATTGAGTTTAGGTTAGATTACCTGGCCCATCCTGCGCTGGCCTTGCCTAAGATCAAGAAGTTTACCGATCACAATCCCCACGTCACAGCAATCGCTACGTGCCGGCGCGTAGCGAGCGATGGCAAGTTTCGTGGGTCCATAGCCTCGCAACTGGATATTCTCGCCAAGTCATCGGCTGCGGGATGTCAATTGGTGGATGTGGAATTACAGAGTGCGGTTCGCTGCAATCCCCAGCAGTTGAACAAGTTACGCTCAAAGGCGGCGC
>JBOGLB010000283.1:0-3259 GCA_050745965.1 Terriglobales bacterium
GGGCTTACTTCAATTTTGATGAAGACACGAAGTCATCGAGCCCGAATCCAAAGCAAGCTTGCTGGCAATGTCACGAGTATCACGCCGCGGTCGAACACAGTTTCGTTCAGTTTTATCCCACGCTCAAGCCGGTTGCAAAGAAGTTCGGTACTTACAGGGAATCCCCTGAGCAAGTTCAATAGCAAGACGCTTGGGCGGGAGATCTCACGATATCGTTTCAGTAACTAATCCGCGGCTACCAGTGCAATTTCACCGCGAACTGCAACACGCGCGGATCCCATTGGCTTGGCAGATACCCCGCCGTTGGCGCAGCCGTTATGCGTCCGAAGTTCGAAGAGTTAAGCGACTGCGTGGTGCCAGGATCGCCGAGCTTCGGATTGAAGTGATTCAGCACGTTGAAAGCGTCAAACCGGAATTCGAATTTAACTCTTTCGGTAATTGGAAACAAACGGCTGACGGACGTGTCGAAATTGAAAACTCCAGGGGCCCGGAGTGCGTCTCTCCCAACCGCCGGATATGGATACGGATTACCATTCTTGGCCACAATGGGGAAAGGCGCTGAAGCGGATGTGGGATTTGCGAACGCCGCCGGATTGAACACCTGGTAGCACTGGTTCGCGCCGCATTGCTCCCACTTATTAATGTAGAGGGGCTGCCCGGGGACAAGCTCGGGACGGTCGTTTCCTTCGAAAGTGGCTAGTGAATCGGTTCCCAGGGTGATGTTGAGTGGGAAGCCGGTGACGGCTCGGAAGGCAGGAACGACTTGCCATCCGCCCAGCAGCCATTTCACGGCTCCATGTCCCCTGAAGGGACTTAGCGCCACCAGCGATGCATTGAAGTTGTGACGGATGTCAAAATTGCAATTCCCGTAATCAAATCCAGGGTCGTTCTGAATCATGTAATAGGCTCCACGCAGGTCGCCGTTGAAGTCGCCCACGCTCAAACAGTGGGAGTACGTGTAGTTGGCTTGCAGGTTGAAGTTCTGACTGAAGCGGTGTTTCAAGGTTGCCAACATTCCGTTGTAATTCGAGAAGCCCGTATCGTCCGCGTAGTCCAGCACGCCTATTGCAGAGGCATTTTGCGGGGCGGTTGCGCCAACCGTTTGCACTAAAGAGCGTCTTTGAGGGACATTGCCGGTCGTGCACCCCGTCGTGAACTGCGCGCACACGGCCGAAGAATTCACTGGCGCATTCAAATCGTAAGAAAGAGGCAGGTGCAATGTTCGATTGCCCAAGTATGCAAGCGAGAAAGACCAGTCGTGCAGGAACTCGCGTTCATAGCTTAGGTCCCACTGCATCATGTACGTCGGACGCATATTGGGGGGCAGGGAAACCCAGAATGAGTTGCCCGGAAATGAGATAGTCCCACCGGGAAACGGATTCTGGTTTGCATTAGCCGTGCCGCATCCGCTGGCAAGCGAGTAATTCAGGTAAGGATTGCTGAAAGTACCACAGCCTGTCGTGGTATCAATCTGGTTTACGGTGGGTGGATTTGAGGTCAGGCGCTGAGTGAACCACGCCATCGTGGAATCATAGAAAATTCCATAACCCGCGCGCAGGCTTTGCGTCCCCTTGCCTGTTGGATCCCAGGCGACGCCTATCCGTGGCGCAAAGTTCAGCCAATGAGGGTTGGTATATGCCGCAGGCACGCCTGGATCGCCATAGTACAACATACCTGCCGGCGCTCCTGGATAGACTCCGCTGTGCACATTGTTCAAGAAGTCGTTCATGTTAAAAATGCTTCCGCGATGGAAGACATCCGACGGCCACAAAGTCGGCTCCCAGCGCAATCCAGCTGTAACCGTCACGCGGCTCGTGACCTTGTAAGTATCCTGGGCATAGATGCTCGGGATATTTTCCCGGTATGCGACCTTTTGCGCGCGGCTCTGGCTGAATCCAGCCTGATCGCCAAGCAAAAAATCCGCTAATCCGTCTTTCGTGACTGTACCGGTGAACGAAAACGTTCCATTTTCGTCGTAGCCGCTCAAGGTATTGTTCTGCGTGCGAATAAAATCCGCGCCGAAAGCGAAATGATGGTTGCCGCGAATCCAGTCCACGTCGTCTGCTGCCTGAAGGGTGTTTACATTGAAGAAACCGGGAGCGCAGGTCCCACAACCCACCATGAAATAACCACTTAGATTTACCAGCAGGAAATCTGGGATCTGCACGAACATATTGGTGCCCAGGGTGGTCGCATTAATATCGCGGGGATCGGGCCCGCGATTATCGCGCCGCCGGTTGAGAGTCGCGTGAAATGAATTGATCAGCGAGGAAGTGAAAGTGTAGGTATCTCCCAGCGTAAAACTTTGGGCGCGTTCAAGATTTCCAGGGGTTTGAGTGATGATCAGGTTGCTGATGTTAAACGGCGCAGGAGCCCGAAAATTATCAACAAAATACCGGCCGTAGAGAGCATTTTTCTGGCTCTGTATCCAGTCTATCCGCCCGATGATTTGATCGTCATTGTCTATCGCCGGAATGCTATAGCTCAACAGACCGCATGGGTCACTCGATGTCGGAACGTATCCCGCGGTAAATAACTTCACCGCCGCTGGGTCATACTTTGTGGGGCTGATCATGTTGCCGGTAAATCCGCCGCCTAGTGTTCGAGCGCCAGCGGAAACACACGTCTTGCTTTCCAGAGTCGTAAAATCGCCGGCTAACGCCGCCGCTGTCGCCGTATGCGTCGAGGCCAGAGCAACGGAATGCTGTCGCGTGGCCTGGTATCCTGCGAAAAAGAACAGCTTGTCGGCAATAATTTTGCCGCCGATCGTGCCGCCAAACTGGTTTCGCACAAGAGTATCCGGTTTATTCGCAGTTGGAGTAAAAGAACGGCTCGGAGCATTGAACGCGCCATCACGGTAGAAGTCGAATAAATCGCCGTGGAGTTGGTTGGTGCCGGATTTAGTCACAATATTCACCACCCCGCCCGGATGTAACCCATTTCTCGCAGGTAGAGCGCTGGTCTCCACGCTGAATTCTTGAATTGCATCCGGAAAAGGAAATGGCAGGTTTACGTTGGCGAACGTATCATTGTTGTCACCGCCATCCAGCAGATAATTCGTCCCATTGGCTTGGCCGCCCGCCACGGAAATAGCTACCGAGCTGTAAAAGCTCTTGCTGCCCACTTCATCTCCAGCAGGCGCGCCCACCGAAGCGCCCGAGAGCAACACCAATTGCGTCGCAAGGCGGCCGTTCAGTGGTATATCGCTGATCTGTTGCGAATCCATTACGTTCGTGATTGCCGACGATTCGGTCTGGAC
>JBOGLB010000284.1:0-2468 GCA_050745965.1 Terriglobales bacterium
AGTTCGATGACCACGGTGTTGATCGAGAAGCCTATCCAAAACGCGATGCCGAAAAACTGCTCCGGCGCGAGATGTGTGACATTACTGGTGGCGAAAAATACGCCCATTACCGGACGAGTGGTGGCGATGCCGAGCAGGATTGCGATCGCCCGCGTCATCCAGCGCAGCCTCAGCCGCGGTTTAGAATGGAGCGTCCACGCGCGCAAAAGCGAGAACAGAAAGAGGCTGTTGAAGAACAAGACTGCGGAACGTTCTACCCATCCGCCAACAGCGTAGACGCTCATCGCATAAGCGGTGAGACCTACAATCACGCCGAGGGGGAACAGGAATCTTTCAGGCCATGCCGCAGCGGCGAATCGGCGAAGGTAAACAAACGGGAGCAGCAGCACGAAAGCCAATGCCGGAAGAATATGTGCCAGCGTGAGAGCCGCATGCGCCCTGAATGCGGCATCAAGCGCAGCCATCTGCGGTGGAGCAAAGCGCGGCGGTCGCGCGAGCGCAATTACCCGCCGGACCACCACCGCAACAGAAATCACGATGCAGGCACAAAACCCAATGCGCAACCACCGCCATGAAGGTTGGCCCTCCAGAAGTGCCGCGCTTCCTTTTTCGCTCTGAGCGTTCATGGCTTTGTCGCGCGCTCTCGAGTCACAACCACCCGCCCGTTCGAGCAGCAGAGTTCTTTCGCGCATTACCAGTCATTCCGCGGGGAGCTCGAAGTCGCGACGCGAGCCTCATGGTTGCGTCCGAGCAGCGCCGAGCACGAGTTCGATCGCGGCCGCCACCCCATTCTGGTCGTTGGGCAGGGCGACTTCCCAGCCCCGCGAGCGAAGGTCTTCACACGCATTCCCCATGATAAACGGGCGTCCCGCAAAGGCAAGCATTTCCACATCGTTATAGTTATCTCCAATGGCCATGACCTCAGCGCGGTTAATTCCGCGGTGACGCGCCCAACGTTCGAGGGCGTGGCCTTTGGAGCAGCCCAGATTGAGCACATCCACGATGGAGAGATCACGCAGTTCATATTCAGTGCGAGATACGGTGATGGAATTCTCCAGCCCGCAGGACTCCATGATGGCGATTGCTCGATGCATGCGGTCTATTGGTCCGCAGAACATCGCCTGAACGGGATCGCTCGTGATTGAATCTTCCAAGGGAGTAACGAAGTCTATGAACTGAATATTTTTCTCCAGCCAACGCCGAATGCTCACATTCAGCTCGCGCATGTGTTCGAGCACAATTGCGCCTTTGTTTTCGGTATCGAATGTGAGTACCAGGTTCCCACGAAACTCGCGCATGCGGCTGCAAAGTTGACGGCAGGCTTCCGCCGGAAGCATATCCCGGTGAAAGGTTTCGCCTCGCAGAGATCGCGTAACGGCGCCGTTTGAGCTGATAATCCAAACATCAAAGCCCAACAATTCTGCAATGGGACGCGCAAAAGCGTGCCGCCTCCCAGTCACCAAAACGATTTCTGTACCCTCGCGATGGGCGCGGCGCAACGCGGCCAGATCGGCGTCGGAGATGCGGAACTCAGGATTAAGCAGGGTGCCGTCAATATCGGCGGCCAGCAAGCGGATTGGAGACTTCACCGAACCAATTCTAACATTGGCGGACCGGGTAATAAGCAGCCATAAAATCTAGCGGTCAGTCCGAATTCTCCACTCACAACAGGTGTCATTCCAGGCTAAGCTTCTCGGTTCATAACAGCCGTCATCCCGAGCTTGCGAGGGATCTCGCGTCTTGGGAAAATAATGCACTTTGACAATAGCGGCGCAGGGCCCGCCGATGGAAAGAGCGCCTCCCCTGTGGAAACTGCCGCTCCAGATGTTATAGTGCGCATCTACGCATGGGATCTTTGTTCCTTTTTGCTTTCTCGTGGTGGGGAATCATTCTTCAAGGCGTGGCCATCGTCCATTTTATACGCCGGCGTCCCGATACATTTTGGATCTTCGTCATCCTGATCGGAGGGTGGCTCGGCGCCCTGGTTTACATCTTCGTCGAGGTCGTTCCCGACGCCGGATTGCTTCGCCAGTCTTTTAAAGTCTTTCCCCGTCGAAGGCGCATTCGCGAACTTGAGGCCGCGATTCTGGATAACCCATCCGCGGGAAATTACGAAGAACTGGGCGAACTGTATTTGAGCGAAGGGAAGTTTGAGCGCGCCCGGCAGGCATACGACAAAGCGATCTCATCGCGCTCCGATTCCATTGACCCCTTTTATCGGCGCGGCATCGCCGAAGTCCGGGTGGGCGACTTTGCCGCCGTAGTTCCTGACCTTGAGCGCGTAATTTCGGAAGATCGCGCATACGACTTTCATGGAGCGATGGGACTACTGGCGCACGCTTATGCCAATAAAGGACAGCCCGACAAGGCCGAACCCCTGTTTCAGGAAGCCACAAAAATCTCAACTTCATCCGAGACTTACTACAATTACGCGCTATTTCTTTCGTCGCAACAGCGCAATGCCGAAG
>JBOGLB010000285.1:0-3682 GCA_050745965.1 Terriglobales bacterium
TGACAATCACCCACTTTATTTTGTACTGCCTGTGGATTGTCCCGTATGTGGTACAGGCGCTGATTCTCATCGCCCTAGTGCGGCGCGGGCTTTTACGCCAGCTGCCAATCTTCACCTCGTATACCGTATTTTCAATATTCAAATTTATTGCGCTGTTGACCGTGGCCCAACTTACTCCGCGCACGCCATCCGGCAATGCTGTCTACTTCGCCTGGTACTCGCTCACTCTTGCTGTGGAAATCGCTCTGCGATTCGGCGTTATCTGCGAACTCTTTACCCACGTCTTCCAAAAGGAAGCCGCCTTGCATCATCTGCAAAAACCTGTATTTCGATGGACGACCGTCGTGTTTCTGGCTCTCGCCTTCTGTCTGGCTATCTACACCCACCGCGGTGATGCCGATCCTGGATGGTTTGCGACCCACGTTTTAGAGAGAAGCGCAACTATGGTCCAAGTCGGCCTAGTGCTTTGCCTATTCTTAGTCGCAACTTATCTCAATATCTCGTGGCGAAAACCGGTTTTTGGAATCGCATTGGGGCTGGGGATTTTTTGGGGCGTAGACATGGCCGTGGCGGCGATTCGATCCCAGGTTGGATATTCATGGGATCATGCGCTCGAGGTCACCATCATGGGAACTCACCTCTGTGTGGTTCTCCTTTGGCTCTTTTACCTGCTCGCACCCGAACTGAGACCCGAGCCAATGTCGAACCAGTTTTCCGAACATGAATTGGAAACCTGGAATCAGGAGTTGGAAAACCTCTTCCAAACCTTGAAAACACCATGATGCTTGCGATCATCTTCGTCCTGGCGGGCTTTCTCTTCGTGACCTTCCTTCTGTTCCTGACAACAGGGCACGTCACGCCGCCCGCCAACCTGGCAAACCTGAGGGAGCAGATGCGATCCCTCGATATCGAGGCCCTGCGCAATCTGATGGATAGCCGCGAAGAGGACTTTCTGCGCCAGAATCTTGAGGCGTCCGCGTTCCGCATGGTTCAGCGGGCGCGCTTGTGCGCCGCTATCGAATATGTGTTATTAGCTTCTCGCAACGCGGCTACCTTGCGCCGGTTCGGCGATTCCGCCCGCCTTAGCCCCAATCCTTCAGTCGCCAGGACAGGAGACAAGCTGGCCAACAGCGCGATTCGCTTCCGCATTTGCGCATTAAAGGTTCTGGCGATGCTATACCTCGCGCTGCTGCTGCCCGTCCCCACCATCCATCCCTTGCGCATAACGGAAGACTACGAAGACATGAACGGCATGGTTACTGTGCTGTGTTGCTTCCAGCAACAGGGGCGCCGTGAGGCTCACGACGCGGTCGCGCAGTTCGTGTGAAAAGGCAGGAAGATGTGCTCTGGTTCAAGAGATTGTACTGGACAGAATGGATGCATGAATATTTTTCATATCTGCTCGTTCGCTATGCGTCTGAATCGCCCTGATAATCTCTAGCGCGAGCGAGAGAGCCTGGCGCCCTGATTCCAGTGAGACAACCGGCTTCGATCTTTGCCGTACACATTCCAGGAACGACTTCAATTCGGCGTGAAGCGGCTCCTCCGCCACCACGGCCGGTTTCACAACGTTGATTTGCGGATTGACTGACGGGTTTCCTAAATCCTGCCCTTCCCCCCTTAGGCTGAAGACCATTACGTCCTGGCGCGCATAGTCCACGGAAATGTATTGCTGCGGCTGGAAGAAGCGGAGTTTTCGAACTCGTTCGGTAGAAACCCGGCTTGCCGTGAAATTGGCGACGCAACCGGATTCAAACTCAGCTCGAACGTTCGCGATATCCACTTTGCCGGAAAGAATTGGCAGGCCCACGGCACGAATTTCCCGCACCGGGGAGTTCACCCACGATAGAACCACGTCCAAGTCATGGATCATCAGGTCAAGAACCACGTCCACGTCGAGCGATCGGGAGGTAAAAACGCTCAAACGATGCACTTCGAAAAACATTGGTTGAGTGACCAAAGGCAGCGTAGTCCGCACCGCGGGATTGAATCTTTCCAGATGCCCAACCTGCGCTATCCGGCCCGATTTCCGCGAGATTTCGATTAACTCATCGGCCTCCGCTACGGACGTTGCCACGGGTTTTTCAATGAGAACGTCTATCCCAGCTTCCATCAGCACCCCGGCGACTTCGCGATGCTGAGTGGTTGGGACCGCCACGGAAACAGCCTGAACTTCGCTGTGGGTGCTGATCAACTGCTCCACGGAACCGAAGCCACGGCAGCCGAACTCACGCGCAACGGCGTCGGCGCGCGATATATCGGGGTCAGCGACTCCAACCAGCCGCACGGATTTACCCTGCTTCGACAGTTCGTGATAGACACGCGCATGGTTACGCCCAAACGCTCCGACTCCGACGACGGCGACGTTAACCGTCTCTTTCTCTCTTCCTTGCTCTTTTTCTTGCTGATCGCTGGTCAGGATGCACGCTCCTTTGACAGGTTTATCATTTCACCGACATTCGCTTTGCAGACACGAGGCTTCCCCCCAAAACAGTTTTCAATCTGCGACGATCGCTATACCAAACGCATCTGCCGCCCCGATGATGGCCTCCCGCCCGTCGAGCAGCAGGCACTTTCCTGCATCGAGTGCCAGGCACGTAGCCCCGGCGGCTTTCATTACGTCAATCGTTCGAACCCCGACAATCGGGACATCAAAGCGCATATCCTGATCAGGCTTGGAAACCTTTACCACCGTTAACGCTCTGCTTAAGAACGATTGATCGGATGTCGGCGCGCCTGATTGCAGCGATGCCATCAATTTGCCAGCCCGTTCAATTGTAGCGTCAGTACCCTCCATTGCTTCAATCGCTACACACGCTTTTTCCGCAATTACAACGGTTTGTCCCACATCGAACTTTGTCAGTGGGCGGCCCACGCCGCGGCCATACTCAATATTTGCCTTCTCCTCATCGGAGGGAGCCCGCTGAGTTAAAACTCCAGGCCTGGCAATAAGCGGTTCCAGAAATGATGTGGAACTTTCCAGGACAATGCCTTCATCGGCCAGAACTTTTGCCACCGCTCCTAATAACGAATCAGTATTCCGGGTTCCGAGGGATAGCAGCAGCTTCCCCAGCTTCCAGTCCGGCCGGATGGCGGAAAAGATCTGCTTATGCTTCACCTGACCGGCCATGACGGCGCGGGTAACGCCTTCGCGTTGGAAGGTTTCGATGAGCTTGGAGAGTTCTCCGAGCGAAAGCCAGTGCACGGTCGCGCCGCGGGATTCGATCTCCGGAGAAGTTTCCTCCTTGATCGCAGCAACCACAACTTCATAGCCCTGCGCGCGCGCAGCATCGAGCACCAGAAACGGAAAGCGTCCGTTGCCGGCGATTAGGCCGAGTTTGGGAAGTAACGCCAATGAGTGTAGGGCCAATATTATGCCAAATGGCCGAGGGGTGCCCCGTCCAAGCTCCGCTTGGGCGGGTCCGTTTCTTCACAGAACTGGCAGGTTATACGTCACAGACTAAGAACGGCTCCATAAGTACATTGCCATAATGCCTTGGGGATTGCAGCGTTTCCAGGAAACCGGTCAGCTACACTTCCTCACGTTCAGCTGTTACAGGCGGCGACCGAACTTCACGAACGCTCCTTCCCGAGATATCTTCGAGACCTCTCTGGAACAGGTGAGAAGACGCTGCGGACTTTCCGTCTACGGCTATGTCGTGATGCCTGAACACGTCCACAT
>JBOGLB010000286.1:0-7558 GCA_050745965.1 Terriglobales bacterium
GAAGCGATTCGTAAACAAGTTTTATAAGCTCCGGATCGCCTTTCTTGACACGTCTTTCAGCGATAAAAACCTCATAGTTGGAAAAATAAGAAGAGTTGGGCAAACTCACGGCCATACCTATGACACGAATAGGGAGTTCGATCGTTGCCGGTACGTTCGCGCTATCAATCTTCGGGGCAGGTGAAGCCGCGCTGCCTCCGGTTGGCCTTGAACCTCCTGCGATGGATTTGTTCGCATCGCCATTGGACGTGAGCGGCGGCAGCCCTTGCTGGGTGCCACCGGCCAAGGAAGAGACCCGGCCATTTCCGGTGGAGTTACCGGTGGCGCCGATTGATGGGGGCGGCGGCACTGCTTGGGCATTACCCGCCGAAAGACCAATCCCTCTTCCGCCCACGATAGAGTTGGCTCCGCTGAGCGACGAAGGCGGAGGTATCGCGAGTCTTCCCGCGCCCGGCAACGATGCAACCCGCGCACCTCCGATCAAGTTGCCCGACCCCACGGATGGAGGCGGCGGGACTACCATCTCGCGGCCCGAAAGCGAAGTTGAGCGTCGTCCGCCTCCAGAGAGACCTCTTGCGGCTCTAACAGACGGAGCGGGAGATATTGCCGACCCTCCAGACAATGAAGACTTACTGCGTGAAAAATCTCCGACTCCTCGCAGGGAAGGAGGCGGGGGAACAATTGGCAGATCAACGCGGGAATTAAATCGCCTGCTCGCAAGAGTCCCGGACCCTCCCGCCGAGGCTGGCGGCACGACCACCGTGGGCCGGAGCAGCGAGGCCGGGACACGCCCTGAAATTCCGCTCCGAGAGCTCAACTCGGGCGCGGGGGCTACGACCTGTGGATTGCTTAGCGGCACCGCCGATAGTTTGCCTGTCGAGGCTTGCAAGTCAGGAGACGGGGGCACGACAGCCGCAGTTGGCGCTGCCATTGCACGGCGCGCAGAAATCGAGCCAACATTCGCAGCCGGGGCAACCGCGGCTTCTTGCGGCAAATTAAACCGGCGGCCTGAACCTTGTTCAACGTTAGTCGGAGGAGCTACGGCAGATTCTGGACCGGCTGGCACGGAGAATTCGCGCAGCTTCGGCGCAAACAACGGCCTAGCGGAAGATGGATTCGCGGCCATGATGCTCGACCGCTTTGCTTTAGTAGCATTTAAGTCCGGCGCCCTCATTTCGCTGGGAGTGCGCTCTCTCGCGACCCGCAAAGGCTGCTCGCGGGGTTGCGTCTTTGGACGCTCGCGAACCCGTGGTCCCCTGCCGCCTAAAGCCGGAAATGTCTTCGGAGGTGTGTAGGTCAGGGACTCGTGCGAAGTCCGCCGCTGCTGTATCTGCACTTGCTTAACCCAGGTTTGCGCCACGGTCCACAAGACGGATATAACCGCCAGGTGCCATAGCATGGATTCTATGAAGGCACCCCAAGGCAGACCAGTCTGGATAAAAACGTCGTTCCAGAATGGAGCAGGCCTGGTATTGGTTGCGAAAGGGGCCACCGATCGCCCGAGGAGTGTATCGGCTAAATTGCGGAGAAATGTCCGCCGAGCCGGTTCCATCTCTAGCAGGAGTTTTAGTTCGGGTTTGGTCTTGAGGCGAGCATCCATGTTCGAACTCAAGAGCTCAACATCTTCGTCCAAAGACAATGGCATTTGGATTAGATCTGGAGAGAACGGTATCTAGATTATAGCCCAGCCTTGGTGCTGGATCTTAATGGCAAGTGCATTCCACGCACCTGAGTAACCTGCTTCCGCAGCTATGGATGCCCGCGATTACCCAGTCGCCGATACGCTTTTGGGTTGATGGCCGCTTTCGGATTGGGTTGTCCATTGGTTTGCAACTAATAGTTCTCTGCTATTGTCCCGGCGGCTTTATATCAATAAATTCCTTGCCATTCGTATAGCTTTTTTTCTCAGCCTGGCTTAAGCGGAGCGCGAATGAATTTAGATATATGGTGGCTCAGAACGGCAACGAGGATATGTTTGGCATTTGCCCTCACTGGGGCGGCGCTGCTTGGGCAGCAGTCGGCCCCTGTGCCACAAGCCGTGCCTCAAAAGAAAGAAGTGACTGCGCCCGCCAAACACAAGCTTGGTCCATTTGAGATTTCCGTCAATTGGCGTACCCGGGCGGAGGGTTGGAACTGGTTCCAGGGCAATACCGGAAACAGCGATTACGGGCTGTGGGATTCCCTGCTGCGCGTAGGCATCGGCCAGACCGGAGAAAGCTTCGATTGGTTCGTGGAAGTTGAACAACCCTCTATTCTTGGGCTACCGAATAACGCGGTGGTCGCGGCTCCTCAAGGCCAGCTTGGCCTGGGAGGGACTTACTATGCTGCCAACAACAACCACGTGAACAATGCCTCGGCGTTCTTGAAACAGGGATTTGTGAACTTCAAGCACGCGGGCCCGTTTGCGCTAAAAATCGGACGCTTCGAGTATTTCGACGGTCTTGAAGTCAAACCCAAAGATCCTCTTCTAGCGACGGTTATTCAGGCGCGCATTGCCCATCGTCTAATTTCTAATTTTGCTTTTGCAGCCGCTCAACGGACATTCGATGGCGTAACCGCCTCGGTGAATTCCGGATCAAACAACTTTACGTTTTTTGGAGCGCGCCCGACCGCCGGTGTTTTCCAGGTCAATGGAATGGACGAATTGGACGTGGATACTTACTATGGGGCTTATACCAAGTCCTTCGCTAACAAGAAGAGCGCGGGAGAATTGCGTGTGTTCGCGCTTGGATACATTGATCACCGCACGCTTACGCTGAAGACCGATAACCGTCCTCAAGGAATTCGTGCGGCAGATCACGGTAAGATCGAGATTGCGACCTATGGCGCCGACTATGCCCACGTTTTCAATACGGCGAACAGCGGCAAGTTCGATGTCCTGGTGTGGGGTGCAGCGCAAACCGGTTCATGGGGTACCCTTGAGCATCGTGCTGGCGCTTTTGTTGGCGAGGCCGGATGGCAACCTCCCGTAAAGATTCTTAAACCTTGGGTGAGCGCGGGCTATTCTTACGGAAGTGGCGACGGGAATCCCAATGACTCGCGTCACGGCACTTTCTTCCAGGTATTGACCACACCACGTCAGTACGCCCGTTTTCCGTTTTACAACATGATGAATAATGAAGATTTCTACGGGACTCTGAATTTGCGTCCCGTATCGAAGCTCGGTATGCGAACTGAGGGACACGCGCTGCGATTAGCCAGCGCATCCGATCTTTGGTATCTGGGCGGCGGCGCCTTTCAACCCCAAACGTTCGGTTTTAGCGGCCGGCCGAGCAATGGAAGCCGCGGTCTGGCTAACGTCTGGGATGTGAGCGGGAACTACCAGGTAACACGCTCTTTCAGCACGACCCTCTATTACGGACACGCCTGGGGTAAAAGCGTCGTCGCCAAGATTTATCCGAAGGAAGCTAACGGGCAGTTTATTTATCTCGAAACTAATTATCATTTCTGAAGCAGACTGCGTTCAGGCGATCAGCTTATCCGGAGTTATTGGAACGTCGCGCAGTCGCTTTCCGGTGGCGTGGTAAATGGCATTCGCGACAGCACCCGCTACGCCCGTAATTCCTATTTCGCCGATACCGCGAGCTCCGAGCGGATTGAAATTCATGTCCGGTATATCTATTACGGAAACATCTATCTCCGGAATATCGGCGTTTACGGGCACGTGATACTCAGCAAGGTTCGCATTCACGATGCGCCCAGTATGCGGGTCAACGTGGACCTCTTCGAATAATGCGATGCTGATGCCCCATACAATTCCGCCAATGAACTGGCTCGCGCCAGTTTTCTTGTTTAGTAATTTGCCGATGTCATAAACTCCAACGACCCGGCGCACCCGCGCTATCCCGAGATCGGGATCAACCGAAACTTCGGCGAAAACCGCTCCAAAAGAATGCGCCGAGAATCGTTGAGCGTCCTGCTCTGGCTGCGCTTCGGCCGTGGCTTCAATGGCCTGACTTCCATTTCGCGCTATGATCGCGGTAAAGCTTTCGGCCTGATCGGGCGAAGACTTACGAAATACTTTGCCGTCTTTAAAATCTAATTCTTCGACGTCGGCTCCGTGAAGCGAAGATTGCGGATCGTTCGCAGCCATCGTCAATATCTTCAGGCGAGCCTGGGTTGCGGCAGCTTTTACCGCGGGAGTAACGCTGGCCGCACTCATGGAACCGCCCGACACAGGCGCTTTTGGCAAATTCGTGTCGCCGAGCTTCACATCAATGAGCTTGATTGGAATACCCAAAGCATCGGACGCGACCTGACTCATAATTGTGTACGTCCCGGTGCCCAAATCTTGAGTTCCGGACGCGACTAATACACGTCCGTTTGGTTGAAACCGAACTAACGCTGATGCCGGTGCGCGATTGCCCGGATAAGTTGCGGTCGCCATCCCCCATCCGATGAGTAGTTCGCCATCCTTTGTGGATCGCGGTTCAGGGTTACGCCTCGACCATCCGAATTTCTCGGCTCCCTGCGCGTAACACTCGCGCAAATGTTTGCCGCTAAAAGGCTTCTTAGACTGCGGATCTTCGTCGGCGTAATTCGCCAGACGAAGTTGCAGCGGATCCATATTGAGCTTGTATGCGAGTTCATCCATTGCCACTTCGAGAGCGAAGGTTCCGGTAGCTTCTCCGGGCGCGCGCTGGAACGTCGGTGTCCCTAAATTCAGGGGAACCAGCCGGTGCGATGTCGCAACATTCGGACAAGCATATAAAATCCGCGTCTGCACCGCAGATGGCTCCAGGAAGTCTTCAATGACAGAAGTATGGCAGTGGACGTCGTGGCGAATCGCAGTCAACTTTCCATCACGCGTAGCGCCAAGCTGTATATGTTGCCGGGTTTGCGGGCGCGCGCCGACTGGCCCAAACATCTGCGGCCGCTCAAGAGCAATCTTGACCGGACGATTAATTTGCCGGGCAGCCATGGCGGCCAGCACGACGTGAGACCACATTGAACCTTTACAACCGAAACCGCCGCCTACGTATGGACAAATCACATGAATGTTGTCGTCCGGGATCCCAAGAGTTTTCGATATGGTTGATTTGACGCCGCTGACATATTGCGTGCTGTCGTACAACGTCAGATGATCGCCATCCCACTTGGCGATGGTGGCGTGCGGTTCCATGGGATTGTGAGTTTGAATCGGAGTGGTATAGATCTCGTCGACCTTTATCTCAGCCTGCTTCAAGCCAGCTTCTACGTCGCCTCGGCCTTCGTCCGCTGGATCTTTACCGTGATGCCCGGGATGCGAGTCATCCAATCCGGCCATGAAATCGAGTTTGGGTGCGCTTTGCTCATACTCGACCTTAACCAGAGACGAGGCATAATGCGCCGCATGCAGACTTTCGGCGACGACGAGCGCGATGGGCTGCCCGTTGTAATGAACTTCATCATCCTGCAATATTGAGAGGACGCGTCCCGCTGGAGGATGAACTCCTGCTTTCCCTCCCTGTGGCAACTTTGGCGCGTTCGACAGAGTCAATATGGCGATCACTCCGGCAGCGCGTTTCGCGCGCGTAACGTCAATGCTCGCAATCCTTCCATTCGGAATTGTGCTGCGAACCATCACCGCGTGCGCTACGTTCGATTCTTGAAATTCTGCGGAATACTTGGCCGCGCCAGTTACTTTGGCCTTTCCATCTACCCGCGTGACCGCTTCTCCGACGACGCTCATGCTTGACCTCCCGCCACGGTGAGGGCGCGGACAATACTTCGCTTTGCCATTTCGACTTTGAAAGCGTTGTTCTTATAAGTCTTCGCTCCCTGAATCGCTCGATCAGCCGCGGCCGCAAATGTCTCCGCGCCCATCTTCTTACCCGTCAGCAAAGCCTCCGCTTCTTCCGAGCGCCAGGGCTTGTGGGCGACGCCGCCAAGTGCAATGCGCGCGCTGCGAATCATGTCTCCATCCAAGTCCAGCGCCGCGGCGACCGAAACCAGGGCAAACGCATAGCTGGCACGATCGCGCATCTTCAGATAATGCGAGTGAGCGGCATAAGGAGATGGGGGAAGATCAATGGACAAAATCAGTTCATCTGGATGCAAGTTCGTATCAATCTGCGGCGTGCTTCCAGGAAGCCGGTGGAAATCTTTCATCGCGATCGTGCGTTCGCCCTTGGGGCCAAGAACCCGAACTTGCGCGTCCAACGCGGCGAGAGCCACACACATATCGGAAGGATGGGTCGCGATACATTGATCGCTGGCGCCGAGGATGGCATGAATGCGGTTGAACCCGTCAATGGCGCCGCAACCGCTTCCGGGGGACCGCTTGTTGCATTGCGGAAAACCAATGTCCGTGAAGTAATAACAGCGGGTCCGCTGTAAAAGATTTCCGCCGTTCGTTGCCATATTCCTGAGTTGTGGGGACGCCCCCGCGAGAATTGCCTGGGAGAGAAGGGGATAATTCTTTCGAACCAGCGAATGATCGGCAGTATCGCTATTGCGCGCAAGAGCGCCAAGACGCAGCCCGCCGTTTGGGAGTCTCTCAATCCCGCCTAGCGGCAGATGATTAATGTCAATAAGGCGGCCGGGTTTCTCGACACCAAGTTTCATCAGGTCAACGAGGTTCGTGCCTCCGGCTAGAAACTTCCCCTGCTTAGACCGCGTGATCGCATTGACGGCCCTTTGCGATTGATCCACCCGCTGATATTCGAACGGATTCATAGTTCACTCCATAAACTTCAGCGCTTAGCTTTCGCGATACGCCATCTGCACCGCCTGCACGATTCCGGGATACGCACCACAGCGGCAAATGTTTCCGCTCATGCGCTCTCGAACCTCGTCCGCGGTCAATTCCACTTCGCCAACTTTGCTTAAGTCCGCCGTCACAGCACTTGCGCTTCCCCTCTTCGCCTCGCTGATCAGGCCAACCGCGGAACAAATCTGTCCGGGAGTGCAGTATCCACATTGAAAACCATCGTGCTCCAGAAAAGCAGTTTGTACCGGATGAAGTTCGTCGCCCTTGGCCAGGCCCTCAATAGTTGTGATCTCGTCACCCTGGTGGGCCACAGCCAATGCCAGGCAGCTATTGATTCGCCGTCCGTTCACCAACACCGTGCAAGCTCCGCACTGACCGTGATCGCAACCTTTCTTGGTTCCGGTCATCGCGAGATGCTCGCGCAGCGCATCGAGTAAAGTCACGCGCGGGTCAAGAGACAGGGCGTGTTTTTGTCCGTTGATGTTCAGGAGAACCGGTAAAGCATGGGCAGACGCACCTTCTTTGATCTCGGCAGCGGCACGCGTCGAAAGAATTGGCATCCCGAGAACGATCCCTCCGGTTAGGACGCCGGCAGTCTTAGTAAAATCGCGACGGGTCAAGTCCCAGGAACATCTGGATCCTGACGGATTTCCACGCTCAGGCGACCTGGACACTTCGGTCTCGTTATTATCCGCGATATCGGCATGCTTAGAATTCCGCGGATCATTCGATGGGCCCATAAGGACCTCCTGTGGCAAAACTACCGATTGCGATTTTTCGATTATCACACATTTACTTCCGTCTGGCGAGCGCACAGCGCAAGGTTTTAATGTGAGACAATTTGATGGACGTTGAGCACGCCAGGAT